>JAYSMB010000449.1:0-2247 GCA_043725065.1 Burkholderiales bacterium | reverse complement strand
CCCGACGATGTGAGCGAGATCGCGACGCTGCTCAACCTGTCGCCGCAGGCCACGCTCCATCTGCTGACGGAAATCTAGACGCGTCCGCGTCGCAGCCTTTCGGGCTCGGGCAAACTCCGGCCTTCTCGGCCCGCAACCCTGCGGCGACGACCGAGACTTGCCTGGAGAGCGACATGCAATTCACGCCTTGGGACAACCCGATGGGCACCGACGGCTTCGAGTTCGTCGAGTACGCGGCACCCGATCCGGAGGCGCTCGGCCGCCTCTTCGAGATCATGGGCTTCGCGCCTGTCGCCCGGCACCGCACGAAGAACGTGACGCTCTATGCCCAGGGCGAGATCAACTTCATCATCAACGCCGAGCCCAACTCGTTCGCGCAGCGCTTCGCGCGGCAGCACGGACCGAGCGTCTGCGCGATGGCCTTTCGCGTCCAGGATGCCGGCAAGGCCTACGCCCGCGCCCTCGAGCTCGGCGCCTGGGGCTTCGACCACCACGCCGGCCCGATGGAGCTGAACATCCCGGCGATCAAGGGCATCGGCGACAGCCTGATCTATTTCGTCGACCGCTGGCGCGGCAAGGGTGGCGCCGAGCCGGGTGCGGTGGGCAACATCAGCATCTACGACGTCGACTTCGTGCCGACCGGCGTCGCACCCAGGGCGGCAACGAAGGTCGGCCTCACCTACATCGACCATCTCACGCACAACGTGCATCGTGGGCGCATGAAGGAGTGGGCCGATTTTTACGAGCGGCTCTTCAGCTTTCGCGAGATCCGCTACTTCGACATCGAGGGCAAGCTTACCGGCCTGAAGAGCAAGGCCATGACGAGCCCGTGCGGCAAGATTCGCATTCCGATCAACGAGAGCTCGGACGACAAGAGCCAGATTGCCGAATACCTCGACCTCTATCACGGCGAGGGAATCCAGCACATCGCTCTCGGCACCGACGACATCTACGCAGCCGTGGAGACGATGCGCGCCAACGGCGTGGCCTTCCAGGACACCATCGACACCTACTACGACCTGGTCGAGCGCCGCCTGCCGGGACATGGCGAAAGCCTTGCTGAGTTGAAGCGTCTGCGCATCCTGGTCGACGGCTCGACACCGCAAACCGCGCCCTCGGAGCCGGGCGCGGCGGCGAGCCCGGAACTGCTGCTGCAGATCTTCACGCAGACGGTGATCGGCCCGATCTTCTTCGAGATCATCCAGCGCAAAGGCGATCAGGGCTTCGGCGAAGGCAACTTCCGCGCGCTGTTCGAAAGCATCGAGCTCGATCAGGTACGCCGCGGCGTCCTCACCGATACGACAGCGGGCTGAGACTCACCTCGAATCGACGAGGCGCGAGACCTCGTCGAACACGGCCGGATGAAAAGCCATGGCCACATGAGGCGTGGCAGGCAGGTGGCGGTTGTCGGCCCCGTCGAGCGTCGCCACGGCGGTCGGGAAGACGATGTTGTCGCAATGACCCCAGAAGCAGATGAAGCGTGCGCGCGAGGCCGGTGACTCAACCGCGGCCAGCGCCCGCAGCCAGGGACTGTCGAGGCGCATTTCGAGACCATTGGCTGTCCTGCCGTAGCGGGCCATCCAGGTTCCGCGGTGCGGGCTGGCGATCGTGACGATGCGATGGAAGCGCTCGGCGCTGCCGCGGCGGGCCAGCCAGGCACGCAGCGCGAGTCCGCCCATGCTGTGCGCAACGAGTATCGGGGCGAGGCCGGTGGCCGCCTCGACGCTGCGGACGGCGGTGTCGACCGTGTCGACGTAGCGGTCGACCGAGCCGAAGACCGGCTCGAGCGTCACGGCCACGAACGGAATACCTCGAGCCCGAAGTCGCCGCAGCCATGGATTCCACAGGCCGCGATTGCAGACGAAGCCATGCACGAAAACGACGCCGCGCCGACCGCGTGACGCAATTGAAAGCAAATCCGGAACGGCGTTCGACCGAAACGGCTGCTGCCACAGGAAAACCCGCGGGGCGAGCAAGACCTCCTGTCGCCAGGACGAAATCAGCTGGCCAGTACTGGGCCGAAGATCGGCATCGCGCGCGTAGGAGGTTCCGAGCAACCAGAACTCGAGGCCCAAGGTGACGGCGTAGCCGCCCACTATCGCCACGACACCGCCCAGCGCCCAGCCCGGATGTCCGAGATGCAGGGAATACGCCGACCAGCCGCCGATGGTCGCGAGGAGTCCGAAAACGATCAACTGTTGAAGCCGGGCCAGCATATTGCCTCGGGACGAAAGGCCACGAATATCT
>JAYSMB010000448.1:0-4336 GCA_043725065.1 Burkholderiales bacterium | reverse complement strand
CTTCGACGTCGATGCCGGCGAGCTCGTTTCACTGGTCGGTCCATCGGGCTGCGGCAAGACGACCTTGCTGAAAATCCTCGCCGGCCTGCATTCCCATGAAGCGGGCGACGTGCGGATCGGCTCGCCGGCACAGCCATTCGATCCGTCGCGCGACATCGGCATGGTGTTTCAGCAGCCGCTATTGCTGAAATGGCGGCGCATCATCGACAACGTGCTGCTGCCTGCGGAAATCCTCGGTCTTCCCGAGAAGCAGAGCCGCGAGCGGGCGCGCGATCTGCTCGCGCTGGTCGGCCTGGCCGGCGCCGAAAGCAAGCGCCCGTACGAGCTTTCGGGCGGCATGCAGCAGCGTGCCGCGATCGCCCGTGCCCTGATCCACGATCCCAAGCTGGTGCTCATGGACGAGCCCTTTGGCGCGCTCGACGCATTGACGCGCGAGAAGATGAACCTCGAACTGCTGCGCATCTGGAAGCAGTCCGGCAAGACCATCCTGTTCGTGACGCACGGCATCTCGGAAGCGGTCTTCCTCGGCAGCCGTGTCGTCGTCTTCACCGCTGGCCCGGCTCGCATGGCCGACGACTTCACGATCGAGCTGCCGCACCCGCGCACGCTCGACCTCAAGACCCACGAGACCTTCGGCGCCTACACGCGGCGCATCTACAAGCTGCTCGGCATGGAGTGAAGCGGCTCGGGCGCAGCCGGCGGCCATTCGGCTTTCCGCATCGACGCCGTCGTCGACAGGTCGGGCACGACGGCGCTGCCGAAGCCTTTGCAGTCGAGCGAATCGAGCGCCAGGCGGCCGTCGCGAATCGTCAGCCGCGGCTTGCCGCCATCGGCGTGGTACAGGTCGGGATGCGCTTCGAGAAAGGCTTGAGCCTCGGTCTCGGGACGGCCGGTGAAGCCGTCGATGAAATGGTGGCCGTTGCGCTCGACGTCGGCCAGGCCGAGCAGCGCGACCAGGGCCAGATCCTGCTGCACGGCGAGTCCGGCCTGCGTCGTCAGATCTTCGCCGGACAGGAAGAACGAGCCGTCGCCCGCCGCGTTCCAGATCCGGCAGCGAGCCAGGTTGATGACCGACTTGTAAAAGCCCTTGCAGTCCTTGGACGAGACGCCGGCGTAGCCGAGCGATCGGGCCCGAACGAAGGCGTCGAGGTCGCCGTCGGACTCGTCGATGATGATCGGCCGATGCCGCGCCAGCGGCGCGACGCTGCGCGCGAGCGCGACCTGGCGCTTGATCGGCTGCTCGATCAGCAGCGTCGCGGCGCAGAGCTTGTGCAGGGCCGGCTCGGCTTCGATCGCCCGCCAAAGTCCGAGCACGTCGTCGACGTCGTCGTATTGCTCGTTGCCATCGAGGGTGACGTGCAGCGGCGCATCGATCCGGTCGAGCACGCCGGCAATCCTGACCAGCCGCTCGATGTCGGCCTGGCGGTCGCCGCCGACCTTGAGCTTGAACCAGCGCTGGCCGTACGCGGCGATCACTTCTTCGAGCGTCTCGGGCAGGCCGTCGTCGACGCGCGAACCCGGCGCCTGGTCGGTGGCGACGATCGGGTCGAGCAGGCCGACAGTGTGGCGCGCCTCGATGCTGCGCACCGGCTCCAGGCTGGCGAGAAAGGTCATGAAATCGAACTGGCCGAGGTCGGCGATGACCGGGTGCGGGGCCATGCCGGCCAGGTTGCTGCGCATCGCGGTCCAGAAGCTCGCGCCGACCAGGCGGCAGATGGCGTCCATCACGGCCCGATCGAGCAGGGCGTTGCCGTAGCTGGCGACGAGCGGCGGCAAGTCGAGCTCCCGGCCGGCGCGAATCTGATGCCGGTAGTTGTCGGCAAACAGATCGAACGCGGTCGACAACGGGGCGGCGAGATAGGCCTCGGCGGCGATCTCGATCGCCTTCCTCAACTGGTGCTGGTTCTGCGCGTCGGAGAGCAGCGGGTTCTTGTCGAACCACTTCGCGGCAAGCATCTCGGCTGCGTAGCCGAAGCCTTCGCGCCCGTCTTCGAGGCGCACCTGCACGCGCACGATCGCCTGGATGCTCTCGGTGAGCGTAATGACGCCGAAGCGAAACGGCATGCGCAGGCGAAACGGCTGTTCGAACGCGTCGACGCCGAGAACCTGGACCCGCGGCGCGGGAATCGCAATCGCCATAGGGTCGATTTTGGGGCCAGACGCCCCAGCGTCGATTCGCGATGCGCACGGCGGTCGCCGCACGAACGATCAGCGGAGCCAGCGCTCGAGGTTGGCGGCGACGAAGGCATCGTCGGCGAGGTCGGAGTGCGTATGCGACACGCGGTCGATCTCTTCCGCCTGGCCCGGGCTCAAGCCTTCCGCCGGATCGAGGCACCATGTGCCCTCGAGCAAGCCTTGCCGGCGCAGCACTTCATGGCAGCCGGCAATGCAACCGCGAAAGTCGTTGGCAACGTCGAAGAAAGCGCTGTTGCAGTCGGTGACGCGGCTGTCGAGCGCGAGCAGCCCGGTCGGGACGGCGACGCCGGCCTCTGCCGCCGCCACCGCCGACTTGCAACGCTCGAGCAGATCGACCGCGCTCTTCGTCCACACCGACCAGTGCCCGAGCAGGCCGCCGCGAAAGCGCAGCGTCACCGGCGCGCCATCGCGGATCGCCACGAACGGCGTGACGAGGTCGAGCACGATGTGATCGTCGTTGCCGGTGTAGAGCACGACGCGGTCTTCGGCGCGCGCGGCGACGACGCCGCGAACCACATCCAGCGTGCGATAGCGATTGAACGGCGCGACCTTGATCGCGACGACCCTGTCGATCTCTGCAAAGCGGGCCCAGAACGCGGCGCCGAGGTCGAGGCCGCCGACCGCCGGCTGCAGATAGAAGCCGATCAGCGGGATCTCGCGCGCGACCGCCTCGCAATGCGCGATCAGCGCGTCGTCGCTCGCCCCTTTCAGCGCGGCAAGGCTGAGCAGGCCGGCGTGATAGCCGAGCCCGGCGGCAAGCCGCGCTTCCGCAACAGCTTGCACCGTTCCGCCGCGGATGCCGGCCACCATCACCGGCGGGACGGCGACGCGCGGCCAACCGCGCGCGGCGTCGATCGCGTCGCGCAGGACCGGTTCGTACAGGCCGGCTTCGCGAATTGCGAACTGCGTCGTGTGCACGCCGACCGCCAGGCCGCCAACGCCGGCGTCGAGATAGTAGCGGGTCAGCGCCCGCTGCCGCTTCGCGTGGTAGCGGCGCGAGGCGTCGAGCGCAAGCGGGTGCGCAGGAATCGCAAGGCCCTCGCGCAGACGGCGACGCAGCGCTTCGATGTCGCGCCAGGCGTAGATATCGACGGCCTCGGCGGCACCGGGCGGCATCGCGGCCATCAGCCGAACTCCGGCCCGGCGAGGAGGAAGCTGGCGTCGCCCGGCGCCGGCGCGTGCGCGGCACCGAGCGACATGCGAACGAAAGAACGCTGGCGGACGAAGCCGTGCGCCTCGAGCCAGGCGGCGGCCTCGACGCGGCAGCGCGGCAGGTCGAGAAAAACGTTGCGGCCAGCGCTGGCGCGAGCCGACGCGACTGCGTTCGCGAGCAGGGCGATCGCTTCGTTGGCCTCGCTGGCAACCAGGGGGCCGATCTGCGTCGCTCGACGGCCAGCGCGAGCAATCACGAAGCCGGCGCCATCGGCGCAGAGGCACGCCCGCGAGCCCGGCCGCGACAGAAAACTTTCGAGAAGAAAGCGCCGGTCGAGGCCGGTCGCGGCGCGATCGAGCCTGGAGATGGCGTCGAGGTCGCTGGTTCTCGCCAAGCGGAGCGTGAGCGCCTCCGGCGCAGGCGGATCGTTCTCGATGCCGTCCGCTGTTGCAGCGTTCCTCTGCCACCGATCGATCTCGAATCCGGCCGCGAAACCGAGCCGGCCATAGACCGTGGCACCTGCCGGCGTTGCGTCGAGAAAAGGAGCGATCTTCGCGGCGTGCAGATGATCGACGCACGCACGCATCAAGTCGTTCGCCAGGCCGCGATGCCGCCACGCGTCGGCGACCAGCACCATCGAGATCCAGCCTGCGCTCGCGCCGTAGGGCAGCGCGGCCGCCGTCGCGACGAGCCGGTTCGCACCATCGCGAAAGCCGATCGCGTGACCATGCTGGATGAAGAGCGCCCAGTCGTCGGCGGTCTGGTTCCAGCCGGCAGCGTCGGAGAGTGCGAGACCGGCTTCGATGTCGCCGGACGCCAGCCTGACGAGTCGGAGCACATCGCCGGTAGAAGCCGGCGCCTGCGCTTCAGAAAGTGCCATCGCGGACTTCGAATTTGGTCGGTTTGCCGAGACTCGGACCATCGTTCGCGACCCAGTCGGCGACCCAGCCAATCATCGTCTCGATGTCTATCCGGGGCGGACCGAAC
>JAYSMB010000447.1:0-7723 GCA_043725065.1 Burkholderiales bacterium | reverse complement strand
CAGGCCGAGTGGCAGCATCACGCCGCGTCGATGCCGCTCGCGCGAGCCGTCGAGAACGCGCTGTGGACGCGTTTCAAGGCCGACATCGACGCGATCTTCAGCGCCAGAGACGCTGTCTTCAACGCTCGCGACGCGGAGTTCAAGACGCATGGCACCGAGCGCGCCGCGCTGATCGAAAGGCTGGCGAGAGTCGACGCCGACGCGCCGCCGGCCGAGCTCAAGCGCACCCTGGCCGAGGTCGAGTCGCAGTGGCAGCGCGTGGGGCCAGCGCCGCGCAGCGACGCAGCAACGCTCGACTCGCAGTTCCGCAGCGTGCGCGACGCCGTACGCAAGCGAGTGGCCTCGTATTCACAACGAAGCTGGCACGCCGCCTGCGACGCGATGATGGCCAAGCTGGCCCTTTGCGAAGCGCTCGAGCGCGAGGCCGACAGCGCAGAGGCCAGGGCCGCACTCGAACAACGCTGGTCAACGCTGCCGGTGCTGCCGGCGGTCTGGGAACAGGCGCTGGCGCGGCGCGCATCGCTCGACGCCGCGGTACCAGGAAAGGACTTGCGGACCACCACGTCGGCCGACGACTTGCTCTTGCAACTCGAAGCCGCGTTTCAGCTCGATTCGCCAGCGGCGTTCCATGCGGCGCGCCGCGAGCTCAAGCTGCGGGCGATGAAAGCGGCGCTGGAAAGCCGGCCCTCCGCCGCGTCGGCTCCCCTGGCGCCTCGGCAACTGATGGCGACGGCCCTCGGGCGCATGGCACTCGACGATGCGCAACGCGCGAGGCTGGGCAAGGTCATCGCCGTGCTGCGCGAGCGCGGGCCGGCGAGCGCGGACTGAGCACAAGGACGTCCATCTCGTGGCAGGTCTTGACATGACCGAAACAGCTGATCGACCCCGACGACGCCCGCACGATGTGGCGAATCACGATGCTAGCCTAGAGCTGGCAAAGGACGCCGCGGCTTCGGCGGTCCTGGCATCGACGTACGCGACAGGCGCGCCGCCGAACGGAAGGCGTTCAGGTGCGGCGGTCATGGGACGTAAGGCTAGTCGGCCATCGAATACGGCCCGCCGCGCTCGAGAGCGCGACGGTACGCTGGCCGCTGCTGAAAGCGGCGTACCCAGGCGTCGATGTTCGGATAGCTGGCGCGCAGACCTCGCGCAGCTTCGCCGACAAAGCTCATCTGGACGTCGGCGCCGCTAAGCGTGTCGCCGACCAGCCACTCGCGGCCCCGCAGCGAACGGTCGACGAAGCCGAGGTGGTTGGCCAGTTCGCTGTCGATGCGCGGCTTCAGCGGCGCACCCGCTTCGCCCAACCGCGAGACATAGAGCTTGAGCAGCAAGGGCAGCATGGCCGAACCTTCGGCGTAGTGCAGCCACTGCTGGTAGGTCTCGAAGTCGGCCGAATCGACCGCGGGCCGCAGGCTTTCGCCACCATGGCGGCGGATCAGGTAGTCGACGATGGCGCCGGACTCGATCAAGGTCACGCCGTCGTCCTCGACGACCGGCGACTTGCCGAGAGGATGAACCGCCTTCAGCGCATCCGGCGCCAACCGCGTCACCGCATCGCGCTGGTAGTGGCGAATGTCATACGGAACGCCCAGCTCTTCAAGCAACCACAGCACGCGCTGCGAGCGGGATTCATTGAGGTGGTGCACGACGATCATGGGAGTCGCTCCTGTGTTCGAGAGCATACCCAAGCCGCCGTGCGACTTGATCTCTCCCGAGCCGACAATCCTAAAGCCCGCCGGATCCGTCCGAGCACGCAGAGCCGGCGATTCATCCGCAGATCGGAACGAAGGAGTCTCTTCCATGACACTTCTGAGCCGCTTGGTCGTCGCTCCTGCGTACGCCTTGTATTTCTTCCTGTCAGCGGCAAACGCACAGTCCGCTCTGTTGATAGCACCGTTGGCCGAAAAGAAGGTGGCGGCGCTACCCGCGGGCACGCTCTTCTGGCGAATTGAAAATTTCCCTGCGCGCTCGCAGGCGCAGGTCGCGGCGAGCACCTGGTCGTTGGTGGCGGAGGCGGCCGGCAAAGTCTGGCTCTTCCCGCTGGGCCCAGCGGGCGGCGCGTCGGCCGGGGGGCACCAAGGTAGCCGACGTTGGACCCATCGCGCAGGTCGATGCCTCGCAATACCCACTGCGAATCAACCGAGCCAGCGGCGCACCGGGCAACGTGACTCCGGTGCATACCCATCCGGGCTCGGAAGCATTCTTCGTTCTCGAGAGAGAGCGGAGCATTCGAGGCCCCCAGGCGTCATGCGTGTCCGGTCCGGTCAGCCCGAAGCGGGCCATGGGGCAGACATGCCGATGCAGGTTTCCGGCAGCGGCTCGACCGACCTTCAAGCGCTTGTCATGTTTGTGGTCGACGCCGACAAGCCGTTTTCGTCACCGGCCACTTTTCCGTAGGACGCGCGGAGCGAACGATCATGGAACGCCCGCGTTTTGCCTGATAGCGCGTTCGATTCAACGGCCCGGTGCCGTCGACGGTATTGCTGACATACCCGTGCTCCGTCGGGAAAGTTCGCTGCCCACGAATTCGCAGCTGCCTGAAAGCTTCGCTTCCGGCGCGCATCATCGCCATGCGCCATTGGGCGCATCAGGATGTCGACGGCGGGCGTGACCACCACCCTTCGAGAGCTCAACATGGACGCATTGGTCATTCACTCGGCAGGCGATCTTCGCGTCGAAGACGTTCCCACCCCGGAGCTCGGCGCTGGGCAGTTGCAAGCGCGCGTGCGCTTCGGCGGCATCTGCGGCTCGGACCTGCACTACTACCAGCACGGCGGCTTCGGCACCGTGCGGGTCAAGGAGCCGATGGTGCTCGGCCACGAGATCGCCGGCACGATCGAGGCCGTGGGCGGCGATGTGACCGGCTTCACGGTCGGCGACCGCGTGGCCATCAGTCCAAGCCGGCCCTGCGGCCGTTGTCGCTATTGCCAGCATGGGTTGCAGAACCATTGCCTGGACATGCGCTACTACGGCAGCGCGATGCGAACGCCGCACGTGCAGGGCGCGTTCCGCCAGCAGATCGTCGTCGAGCCTTCGCAGGCGTATCGACTCGCCGATACCTTGAGCGATGCCGAGGGTGCGCTGGCCGAGCCGCTGTCGGTCGCGCTGCACGCCGTGCGCCGGGCCGGCTCGCTGCTCGGCAAGAGCGTGCTTGTCACCGGCTGCGGACCGATCGGCGCGCTCATCGTGATCGCGGCGCGCCGTGCCGGGGCCACGCGCATCGTCGTCACCGACATCGGCGCGTTTGCGCTGCGCAGCGCCTGCAAGGTCGGTGCCGACGAGACCGTCAACGTCGCCGAGCGGCCCGACGCGCTCGCCGCCTTCAGCACCGACAAAGGAGCGTTCGACGTGCTGTTCGAAGCCAGCGGCAGCCAGCAGGCGCTGCGCGGCGCCTTCGACGCGCTGCGGCCGCGCGGCATCATCGTCCAGGTCGGACTGGGCGGCGAGATGACGCTGCCGATCAACACCATCGTCGCCAAGGAGTTCGATCTGCGCGGCGCATTTCGCTTCCACGAAGAGTTCGAAATGGCGGTCGATCTGCTCAACAAGAAGCTGGTCGACGTCGCGCCGCTGATCTCGGCCACCCTGTCGTATCGCGACGCGGGGCGGGCGTTTGCCCTGGCCGCGGATCGGTCACAGGCGATGAAGGTGCTGCTCGACTTCGAATAGTCGGCTGGGTCGCCGACATCGCCGCCGCTTGACTATATGCATATTATGCACATAATGAGTCTCGGTGGACATTGAGTTCGACCCTGCAAAAGCGCGTTCCAAGTCTTCGGAAGCATCGAGTCAGCTTTGCCCATGCGGAGCAGGCGTTGCGAGACCCTCTGGCATCAACCATCGAAGATCCGGACGCCGAGGGTGAGCAGAAATTTGTCGCACTGGGCATGGACGCCCTGGGGCGGATTCTTGTCGTTGTCCACACGCCGCGCGGCAGCCTCACCCGGCTGATATCCGCGCGAAAGGCCAGTCGCGGTGAAGCGGAGCAATATCATGCGTAAGGAATACGATTTCTCCAAGGCCAAGCGAGGCGCGGTGATCCCGTCTCCGGCCAAGACCCGTATCACCATCATGCTGGACGACGATCTCATCGAGTTCTTTCGTTCAAAGGCGGAGGCTCAGGGTTCTGGCTACCAAACCATGATCAATTCGAGTCTTCGGGAAGTGGTGGCTGCCACCAAAGCGAAGGGATCAGATGACCGGCCCGTGACGGTGGCCGTCTTGCGAAAGGTGCTGCGCGAGGAACTCGAGGCGCACTAGCTTTTCTTGCTCGGAAACCAGCCCCTCCGTCGAGCGATAGCCCATGCGGCGCAAGATGGTCACGTTCCTAGCCGTTGTGGCGTCCGCATATCTCGGTCTGTGTGGCGTCCTCTTTTTCTTCCAGCGTTCGTTGATCTACTTCCCGCAGCCGCGAACGATCGGCAGTGGTGCGACGACGATCACGCTGCCGACGGAAGGTGGGGACGTCCTCGTCACGGCGCGCCCGCACAGCGGCCCGAGTGCTTTGATTTACTTTGGTGGCAACGCCGAAGACGTCTCCAGCGGCCTTCCAGGCTTCTCCGCGGCGTTTCCGGGCCATGCCATCTACTTGCTGCACTATCGCGGCTACGGTGGAAGTTCGGGTACGCCCAGTGAGGCGGCACTGTTCGCGGACGCCATCGCTCTGTTCGACAAGGTGCACGACGAGCACGAGAACGTCGTCGCTGTGGGTCGCAGCTTGGGCAGCGGCGTCGCCGTTCACCTGGCAAGTGTTCGGCCCGTGGCACGCCTCGTCCTGGTCACCCCGTACAACAGCATTCAAGAGCTTGCGGCGCTTCAGTTTCCCTGGTTCCCCGTCCGCTGGCTGATGCGAGACAAGTTCGAGTCGTGGCGGTATGCCAAAGACGTCGCCGCACCGACGCTTCTTGTCGCCGCCGAACACGACGAGGTCATTCCCCGTGCGCGCACAGAGGCGCTCTACGGGAGCTTTCGCACAGGCGTCGCGTCTCTGAAGATCATCGCTGCCGCGGGCCACAACACGATCTCCGAGAGTCCTGAGTACCTGCCGCTGTTGAGAGGCACGCCCTGAAGAGACACCGACGTACTCGCGTCGTGAGGCTGCGACACGTACGTGTATCGCGCTTGTGCGAAGTGCCTCGACTGCCAAGCTGCCGTCACTTGCCCCGCGTGTCCTTCACCGCGCCTCGAACCAGACTCATCGTCTCCGCGCGTGCGCGGGCGATCATCGCGGCCACCTGCCGGTTCGCATGCACGGCGTGCAGCTGGATCGCCGGATGTGCGCGCGCGTAGACCCGGAAGATTTCGTCGGCGAACGCCTGGCCGACGGTCTCGACGCCCTTGAAGTCGAGCATCACCACCTCGAACAGTTCCATACGCGCCAGCAGGCGTTTCGCTTGCGACCGCGAGACGAGTTCGGCCGGGCCGATCTTTGCGAGGCTCACCGGCACCACCGTCTTGTTGAATCGGTAGTCGTCGTCTTTGGACGAGAACTCGTCGAACACCTTCTTGGTGCTGCGCGAAGTGTGATTGCTCAGGGCCATGTGCACCCTCGTGCCGGCCTTCGGCTGCGCACGCTCGACAAGCCGGTCGCGCTCCTCGCCGCGCTCGTGATCGAAGAGCGGGCCGCCGGAGACGATGGTGAACTCGTCGACCATGCGCGAGGAAAAGAAGATGCCCTGGCCCGTGTGGTTGGCGGGGTCGGTCGTGGTGTTGGTTCCGTCGCGAGAATAACTCGCGCGCGAGTGCTAACGCCGTTGAGAGCAGTCGATTGCCAGCGACCGCAGGCGGGCCAAGAACGGCCCAGTTGCGTCGAGTCAGACTCCCATCGTGCTCAATTTCTCCACGACGTCATTCATGAGGACGGCGAGTCGAGGATGAGATACCTCGAAATTCAGTATCGAGGACTTGAGCCGCTCGGTCAGCGTCTCGTCGGGGACGGCGCTCGGTCTCGCGATACTCGCTCCGATGTCGAGGACAAGGCTGTCGAGCCTTCGCCTCGCTTCTTCATCGCCTATGTCGAGCGCGTGAATCTCCGATCGAAGAGTGTTCAACGAGTCATCGAGATGTTTGGCGTTCGTCATGGTGGGGTCTCTTCTTCAGCCGGCGCTTTCTGCAATGCCGCATTCTGGCCGTTTGCAGTCAGGCCGTGGGCGCCGGCTCGCCGAGGTTCTGCATCAGCCGGTTGGCCCAGCCGAAGATCGCCACGGCGTGCAGCAGGTCGATGATCTGTTCATCGTTCATGCCGACGCGGTGCAGTGGCGCGATGTCTTCGGCGCTGAGCGACCGCGGCCGAACGGTGACGGCGATCGCGAAGCGGGCGATGGCGCGTTCGCGCTCGGTGCCGCCGGCGCTGGCGGGATCGTCGAAGACCTGCTCCACCGTGTCGTGGCGCCGTGCCAGTTGCGCGAAGCGCTGCGCGTGGACCGAGGTGCAGTAGACGCAGCCGTTGGTCACCGACACGACCATCGCGCCGAGCTCGCGCTCCGCGCGCGGCAGGCCGCCGGGCGCGTACATGATGGCGTTGTAGGCGGTGGAGCGGTGGCGCAACATCAGCGGCTGATGCGCGAGTGTCAGGTAGTAGGCCGAGGTCCGTGCCTGGGGATGGCTTTCGTCGAGCACCTCGAGCTGCAAGGGGCTCGCCTTGGCGATGTCGAGGGGCTGGAGCCAGGAGTGCCATTCCAGGGTCTCGTTGGTGAAGCCGTTGCGCCGGATCGGCGCCGGTGCTTGTTCGGCGGAAGCGGCGTCGCTCATCGCGCGTCTCCATGGCCCGCTCGCAGCGCCTGCAAGCCGGCGACGACGCGAAGCTGGTACGACAAGAACGCGACGAGCTGCGCGAGCGCGACGATCGCCGCATCGTCCAGCCCCGCGCTCTTCAGCGCTTCTAGGGCGGCGCGGTCACCGCGCCGCGGGTCGGTGGTCAGCGTGGCCGCGAACTGCAGCATCGCGGGCAGGGCGCGCGACGACGATGCGTCCTTGTCGGCGGCGCTCGCCAGCAGATCGGCGTAGTGCGCCGCGAGGGTCGTCGCCACGGCGACGGTGCAGGCATGGACGGCGACGCGCAGCCTATCGGCCGTGGAAAAGCCCGCCACCGGCTGCATCAGCAAAGCGTCGTGGCTGGCCTGCGTGGCGTCGACGACCTTGGCGCGAAAGCGCCGGGCCGCGTGCAGCGGGTCGCCGGGCGCGAGGCCGGCGGCGAGATCGATGACGTCGGTGTCGGGCATGGCGATTGGTTCTCGAGTCGTTCAGGTAGAGAACGACGGCAGTGGCGTGACCACCCACTCGTCGCCGAAGATTTCGGGCTCGCCGAAGGCCTCGATGCGCGCGAAGTGAACCTCGATGTCTTCGACATACAGCAACGCCGCGAGCTTGTCGGCGAGCTGCAGCGCGCCTTCGCTGATCGCCGGGATGTCGCCGGTGATGACGCCGAGCGAGAGCGTGGCCGGGTAGCAGAAGCAGTGCACGCGCTCGAGGCCAGGGCAGTCGGCGCCGGGGCGTGGCTGGAACTCGAACGCCGCGCCGAGGTCGGGCGACTCGGCGAGCTCGGCGTCTTCTTCGCCGGCGGGCGGTTGATCGCGGTCCTTCCACAACCGGATCGCCGGCGCGATGTGGCGCAGCATCGGCCGCTGGCGCCAGTCGACCTTGAAGCCGGTGGCGAAGATCAGGAAGTCGAGCGCGAGCGAGCCGGCCGACGTGCGCACCTGCAGCGCGCCACCCTGCTCGCTCA
>JAYSMB010000446.1:0-4172 GCA_043725065.1 Burkholderiales bacterium | reverse complement strand
CTTGTCCTCGCGGTAGTACATGACCTGGTCGCGATCGACCGGCGTGTAGTTCTGCCCCGCCGGGTTGTAGATGCCGATCTGCCGAAACAGGCCTTCCATGCCGAAGGTGCGCGCTTTGTCGACGAGGATGGGCACGGCGCGCGGCCCGAGCTCCTTGTCGCGCAGCAGCTGCGTCAGGACGCGCACGAAGGCTTGGGTCGTCGAGATCTCGCGGCCTTCGGTGGTGGGCTCGAGGACAGCCTTGAAGGTGTCGAGCGGCGGTACCTTGAGTTGCTCGTCGGCCTTGGTGCGCCGATGCGGCAGGTAGCCGCCGAGCGCTGCGCGGCGCTCTTGGAGGTACTTCATCTCCGGCGTGTGATCGGCCGGCTTGTAGAACGGAATGTCGCCGAGCTGCGCGTCGGAAAGAGGAATGTTCCAGCGATCGCGGAACGCCTTGACGTCCTCGTCGACCAGCTTCTTGGTCTGGTGCGCGGTGTTCTTGCCCTCGCCGCTCTTGCCCATGCCGAAGCCCTTGACGGTCTTGACGAGCAGCACGGTCGGCTGGCCTTCGTGGTGCGCGGCCTTGTGGAATGCCGCATACACCTTCTGAGGGTCGTGGCCGCCGCGATTGAGGCGCCAGACATCGTCGTCGCTCATCTTCGAAACCATCTCGAGCAGCTTCGGGTCCTGGCCGAAGAAGTGCTTGCGGACGAAGGCGCCGTCGTTGGCCTTCATCGCCTGGTAGTCGCCGTCGACGGTGTCCATCATCACGCGGCGCAAGGTCTCGTCCTTGTCGCGGGCGAGCAGTGGATCCCAGTAGCTGCCCCAGATCAGCTTGATGACGTTCCAGTCCGAGCCGCGGAACTCGCTTTCGAGCTCCTGGATGATCTTGCCGTTGCCGCGCACCGGTCCGTCGAGTCGTTGCAGGTTGCAGTTAATGACGAAGATCAGGTTGTCGAGCTTCTCGCGCGAGGCCAGACCGATGGCGCCGAGCGACTCGGGCTCGTCCATCTCGCCGTCGCCGCAGAAGACCCAGACCTTGCGCCTGGCCGTGTCGGCGATGCCGCGCGCATGGAGGTACTTGAGAAAGCGCGCCTGGTAGATCGCCATCAGGGGACCGAGGCCCATCGAGACGGTCGGGAACTGCCAGAACTCGGGCATCAGCTTGGGATGTGGATAGCTCGAGATGCCTTTGCCGTCGACCTCCTGTCGAAAGTTGAGAAGTTGCTCTTCGCTGAGCCGACCCTCCATGAACGCGCGCGCATAGACCCCGGGCGAGGAATGGCCCTGGATGTAAAGCAGGTCGCCGCCGTGATCGGCCGTCTCGGCATGCCAGAAGTGGTTGAAGCCGGTGCCGAACATCGTCGCCAGCGACGCGAAGCTCGAGATGTGTCCGCCTAGATCGCCGCCATCTGCCGGATGCAGGCGATTGGCCTTCACGACCATCGCCATCGCGTTCCAGCGCATGTAGGCACGCAGGCGCTCCTCGATCTCGATGTTGCCGGGCGAGCGCTCTTCCTGGTCTGTGGGAATCGTGTTGACGTAGGCGGTGTTCGCCGAGAAGGGGACGTCGATGCCGGCCTGACGCGCGTGATCGATCAACTGTTCGAGCAGGAAGTGGGCTCGTTGGCCGCCTTCCGAGGCGATGACGGCCGATAACGCGTCCAGCCACTCTCGGGTTTCACCAGCGTCGGCGTCGTTCGAAGCCGCGCCGTGGAGGGGCTCGGGAAGGGCTGACATGGGGGTCTCCGAGTCGTTGTTTTCTCTGTGCAGGAGTGTCGCACAGGATTACGTACTTTCACATCATGCTACGTAATTTCACATTATGGCAATGAATGGAACACCAATCCAATCTGAGAAGTCGCTCCGATGCGACCGCGCACGAGCGTCGATAATCGCACCATGCAGCGTGCCGTGGCGGCGACAACGAATGTTCCACCGCGACCGACCCGTACCTGGGCCGAGCGCGTATTCGGCCGCTGGTGGCGACGCCAATCGGCGGCCCGCCAGGACCGCTACGCGACCCTCGGCCCGCTCGCTTCGGTGCTGCTCTTTCTCGCGGCGATCATCTCGGCGTTCTGGTACCTGCGCAACGAAGAGTTCGAACGCGAGCAGGAAGCGGTGCGCCGCGATACCGAGGTCGCGCAACAGCAGCTGCGCCTGCGTCTTATCGACAACCATGAGCAGCTCGTTCGCATGGCGCGCGATCTCGTCACCCGTACCCTCGATCGCGACGGCTTCCTGGTCCAGGCCTCGACATTCACGCGCGAACGACCGGAGACGACCAACCTGATCTGGATCGCCGCTTCGCGGGCCAGCATCGCGGCCTATTCCGGCACCAGCTTTCCGCCAGAGACAGGCATCAGCGGCATCGACACGCCAGCCTCGCTGCCTGTCGAAAATTCGGGTAGCGAGCCGGAGGCCGCGTTCGATCGCGGCCGCGAAACGCGCCAGACCGTGTACTCGCGACCGTTCAACGACAGCTTCGGCAACCCTGTCTTCCAGGTACTGATCCCGCTGGTCGAACGCGGCGGGTTCAGCGGTGCCTTGATTGCCGAGTATTCGGTCGAGCGCCTGTTGCGCTACTACGTGCCGACCGAAGTGTCGCGTCGGCACGCGATTTCGCTCATCGACGCGCAAGACCGTTCGCTCGCCAGCACGGTCATGACTGTTCCCGGCAGCAAGGCCAAGCGACCTTCGATCGTTTTTCAGCTGCCGGTGGCGCCCGCCGACAACGGCCTGGTCCTGCGCGGGGAGGGCTACCGAACCTCGATCGGCCTGATCAGCAATACGCTGTTCTGGATGGTGATGGCGCTCTCGGTTCTGACCGTGTGGATGCTGCTCGGCACGTGGCGTCACATGCGACGCCGCCTGCAAATGCAAGCGGCGCTGGTCTCCGAGACGAACTTTCGCCGCGCCATGGAAAACTCGATGCTGACCGGCATGCGCGCCATGGATGTGGAAGGCCGCATCAGCTATGTCAACCCGGCGTTCTGCGCGATGACCGGGTTCTCGGAAACCGACCTGATCGGCCAGCACCCGCCCTTCCCGTACTGGCCGCACGAGCGGCGCGAGGAAAACGCGCGCCTGCTCGAACAGGAATTGCAGGGCCGCAGCCCGGTCGGCGGCATCGAGGTCAAGGTGATGCGCAAGGACGGCTCGGTGTTCGACGCGCGCATGTACGTCTCGCCGCTGATCGACCCGAAGGGCCTGCAGACCGGGTGGATGACTTCGATGACCAACATCACCGAAGCCAAGCGCATCCGCGACCAGCTCACCGCATCGCACGAACGTTTCACGACGGTTCTCGAAGGGCTCGACACCGCCGTGTCGGTGCTCTCGGTGCAACAAGGCGAGTTGCTGTTCGCGAACCGCTCCTATCGCCTGTGGTTCGGCGCCGACGCGAAAGGCCACGCCCAGCTTTCCGGCGGCGAATCGTCGCCGCACCTTCCGCCCGACAGCGACTTCGGCGACGCCATCGACGTCCTTGGCGGCCTGCCGACCCAGGAACTGATGGAGGCGGGTTCCGACTCGCGCGAAGTCTTCGTCGAGCCGCTGGGCAAATGGTTCGACGTTCGCGCCCGCTATCTTCAGTGGACCGACGGTCGACTCGCGCAGATGCTGATCGCGACCGACATCTCGGAGCGTCGCAATGCCGAAAGCCTGGCAGCGCACCAGGCCGAAAAGGCGCAGGTGACGAGCCGGCTCGTGACCATGGGCGAGATGGCGTCGTCGGTCGCACACGAGCTGAACCAGCCGCTCACCGCGATCACCAACTATTGCAACGGCATGGTCACGCGCGTCGAGAACAACGCGATAAACAAGGGCGACCTGATCGCCGCCTTGCGGAAGACCTCGCGCCAGGCCGAGCGCGCCGGGCAGATCATCCACCGCATCCGCGCCTTCGTGAGGCGAAGCGAGCCGCAGCGGCAAAAGGCCTCCGCGCAGACCATCGTCGAAGACGCGGTCGATCTCGCCGGCATCGAGCTGCGCCGCCGCAACGTCTCGATCCAGACCTATATCGCGCAGCGCCTGCCGCCGCTGATCGTCGATCCGATCCTGATCGAACAGGTCGTGCTCAATCTGTTGAAGAACGCCGCCGAGGCGATCGACAACGCGAAGCTGCCGAGCTCGCGCCGGCGCATCGAGCTGCGCGTCGTGCCGCGGCACACGCCGGAAGAAGGCGACGTCAT
>JAYSMB010000445.1:0-1700 GCA_043725065.1 Burkholderiales bacterium | reverse complement strand
GACCGCCGCAGGATGGACGAGCTGTTCCGCATGGCCAGCGTCGTCAATCCGACCATCGAGCTCTATCTGCTCGATGCCGACGGCAAGATCCTCGGCCATTCGCCTCCCGAGGGCGGGCTCGCGCTCGAGCGCGTCTCGCTCGCGCCGGTGCGGCGCTTTCTCGCCAGGCAGCCGTTGCCGATCTTCGGCGACAGCCCGCGCAGCGCCGGCCAGAAGGGCGTGTTCAGCGCCGCGCCGATCGTGCAGGGCGGGCGCACCGCGGGATACCTGTATGTCGTTCTCGTCGGCAGCATGTACCAGCAGCGCGCCGACGATGCGAGCCGCGGCCACGTCATGCGGACAACCGCCTGGACGGGGCTGGCTGCGTTGCTGCTGGCGCTCGCCGTCGGCCTGGCGGCGTTCGCGTTCATCACCCGGCGCCTGAACCGGTTGACGAAATCGGTGCAGGCGTTCGAGCACGCGACCTTGCTCGACGCCGCTGCCGCGCCGGCGCGCCCGGCGGGCGAGCCCGAGCCCAAGCCGGCCGACGAGATCGGCCGCCTCTCGCTCGCCTTCGCCCACCTGACCGGCAGCGTCGTCGCCCAGCGCAGCGAGCTGCAGCGCCAGGACGAGCTGCGCCGCGAGCTCGTCGCCAACGTCTCGCACGATCTGCGCACGCCGCTCACGTCGATGCAGAACCATCTCGAGACGCTGGTCAGGATGGGCGACGACATCAGCGCCGCCGACCGGCGCGCCTACCTCGACGTGGCGATGCGCCAGAGCCGCCAGGTGGCACGCCTGGCGCAGCAGCTGTTCGAGCTGGCACGCCTGGAATGCGAAGAAGCGCTGCCCCATCCGGAGCTGTTCTCGCTCTCCGAGCTGGTCCAGGACGTGGCCCAGAAATTCGCGTTGAGTGCGCGCGACAGCGGCGTCCGCCTGAAGGCCGAAGCCGATCCGCAGGGCCTTTTTGTCTGGGGCGACATCGGACTCATCGAGCGCGTGATCACCAACCTCGTCGAAAACGCCATCCGCCACACGCCGCGCGGCGGCGCGGTGCGGCTGGAGGCGGTGGCGGCAGAGAACGGCAGCGAGCTGCGCGTCGCCGATACCGGCAGCGGCATCGCCGCCGAGGATCAGCCGGGGCTCTTCGAGCGCGATTCACCATTGCGACGGCGCTCCAGCCCTAAACACGGCGGCCTCGGCTTGCTGATCGCGAAACGCATCCTGCTGCTCCATGGCAGTCGCATGACGGTGGCGAGCGAGCCCGGGCGCGGCGCGACCTTCAGCTTCGTCCTGTCGTCCGCCGCTGCTTCGCGGTCGTCATCCAGCTGACCTCGAACCCGTTGGCGGCGCGGTGCACAACGCTGACGAGCGCGGCGCCCAGGGGATGACCCGGCGGTGCAGCGGCAGCGTCAAGACTGTTCCCTAAACTCGCGCAGCGCCGGCGACGGGCGTGAGCGTCGGCGGCGTGGGGCACACGATTCCTGCCGCAATTTGTGCTGCCGGAAGCGGCGCATCCGACGCTGTCGTTCGCGTCCCGGCGTTCTGACCTCGGCCTAGAGGCCGAGTGGCGCCATTCTCGTCGCGCAGGCGTCAAGTTAACCTTCGAGTGCCGCGGTTAACGCCGCCTTCCAAGACACCCGGTGTCCTCCGACAATGAAGCTCATCTCACTCAATTCTCCCTCTGCGCCGCAGCCCGCGGGCGGTTACGCACAAGCCGT
>JAYSMB010000444.1:0-2181 GCA_043725065.1 Burkholderiales bacterium | reverse complement strand
CCGGCGACGCGCTGCGCAAGATCGGCGAGAGCGCCGAGGTCTTCGACGACCACACGCCGCTGCAGCTCGGCACCGCGGGCAAGCACCAGGGCGCGAACTTCACGCTCGTCGGCCGCCTGCAATACCGCTACGCCGACGGCACCTGGAACGAGTGGCACGCGCTGTTCGAGTCCGGCCCGGATCTGCTGAAGTCGGGTTGGCTATCGGAAGACAACGGCCGCTACGTCATCGCCTTCGACGCGCCTTTGCAAACACCCGTGCCGGCGCCCGAGCAGTTGCAGCCGGGCGCGCCGCTCACCGTCAACGGCGAGAGCTGGTCGGTCGCCTCGGTCGTCGCGGCCAAGCTGATCGCGGCACAGGGCGAGTTGCCGCGCCGGCCCAATCTCGAGAAAGCCTTCGTCGTCGCCGACCTGCGCAGCGCGCGCGGCGAAGTCGGCACGATCGACTACACCGATGCGGCGCACCCGATGTGGTCGGTCGGCCGCTCGGTCGCGCTCTCCGAGCTCGCGCTGACGGGTTTGAGCGAAGTCGGCGAGAAGACGCTGTCCGGCCGCACGCTTCAATGCCCGAACTGCGGCGCGGCGCTCGAGGTCAAGCTCGAGACGACGCAATCGATCGTCTGCGATCAATGCAAGTCGGTGGTCGACGTGTCGCAGGGCGTCGGCGGCGACCTGGCGCACTACCAGCAGACCAATGGCACGGAGCCGCAGATCCCGCTCGGCACGGTCGGCACGATCGCGCTTGGCGGCAAGGAAGCGCTGCCCTGGCAAGTTGTCGGCTACGTCGAGCGCCGCGAGGTTCCCGACAGCGGCGACGACGAGCAGACCTTCTGGCGCGAATACCTGCTCTATCACCGGATCGAGGGCTTCGCCTTCGTCGTCGACGCGCAGGACGGCTGGAGCTGGTCAGTGCCGATCACCGGCGCGCCGCAATCCTTCGGCGAAAGCGTCAAGTACCAGGAAGTTCTCTACCGCAAGCTCTACGACTACACCGGCCAGGTCACCTATGTGCTGGGCGAGTTCTACTGGCAGCTGTCACGCGACCAGCGCACCGCCAACACCGACTACATCGGCACCGGCAAGGCGTCGAGCAAGCGGCTCAATCGCGAGCGCACAGCGGGCGAGGGCACGCAAGAGATCGTCTGGTCGGCCGGCGAGACCTTGTCGGCCGACGCGGTGCTGGCCGCCTTTCGGCTCGGCGCCGACAAGCGCGCCGCCCTGCAACGCGACGCGCTGCCGACCGCGTTCAACAGTTCGTCAAAGCTCGCCAAGATCATCTTCTGGATCTTCATCGTCTTCATCGTGCTGCTGCTGTTCCGCTGCGGCGGCGGCGGCGGCTCGGGCGATTGCAGCGAGGTGAAGAACACCTTCGGCGAAGCGTCGCAGGAGTACCGGAGTTGCCTCGACAACCAGCGCGGCGGCGGCGGCTATCGCACCGGCGGCGGCTCGTTCGGCGGCTTTTCCAGCGGTGGCGGCCACAAGTAGCGGCCGCCGCCATCATCATCGACATAGTCACGACACAGCAGGAGGTTCTCTCATGATCGGACTCGATTGGTTGAAGCCCGAGATCGTCTTCGGATCGATCTTCTACGCCTTCATCGGCGTCGTCATCTTCTGGCTGTGCTTTGTCATCGTCGACAAGATCACGCCCTACCACCTGTGGGACGAGATCGTGCACAAGAAGAACACGGCGCTGGCGATCGTGGTCGGTGCGATGTGCATCGCGATCGGCATGATCGTCGCGGCAGCGGTGCACGGCTAGTTCCGGGTTGGATGGGCCCTATAACATGGGTCGCCCTATCAGAAGCCAGTTGCGATGAAAACGACCCTGGAAATCGCCGACCCGCTGCTCGACGAAGTTCGCCGCATCGCGAGCCGCGACGGTGAAGGTCTGCGCGACGAGTTAGCCGGGCAACCGTGGGAGCGGATGCGCGACACGATCTATGGCGAGCGCGGCTCGTGATCGCCGTCGATACCCACTTGCTCGTCTACGCGCACCGCCGCGATTCGGCGTTTCACGTGGCCGCCGCCCGATCGCTTGCCGCGCTCGCGCAGGCGCCCGCCCTCTGGGCCATTCCCTGGCCCTGCGTTCACGAGTTCTACAGCGCGGTGACGAACGTGCGCATCTACAAGCCGGCGTCGACGCCGGCGCAAGCGTCGGCTCAGCTCGACGCCTGGTTCG
>JAYSMB010000443.1:0-3169 GCA_043725065.1 Burkholderiales bacterium | reverse complement strand
CGTTGTTGGTGGTCGAGCCGCACTCGAGATCGACCGTGCCGTTCTGCACCAGCGGAATGCGGTTTTGCGAAGTCACCGGCTGGTACTTGACGTCGATCTTTGCCATGCCGAGTTGCTTCTGGATGTCGGCGATGATGTGCTGGCAGACGTCGTAGTGAAAGCCCGTGTACTTGCCGTCGCCGAGCGTGAAGGCGAGCGCGCCCGAGGACTCGCGAACGCCCATCGTGACCGAGCCGCTGTCCTTGATCTTCTTCAGCGTGTCTTCGGCGTGGGCCGCGCCCGTGGCGGCAAACGCCGCGGCGAGCACCGCCGCGCTGGCGAGAATCGACTTCTTCATAGGGAACTCCTGAAGGGATGAAAGCAAGGGGTTGGCCGATCGAAGATCACGGCCACCGAGAGGCGAACCCCGAAAGGAACGGAATTTAAGGGAGCAGCGATGACCGGGCACCGCGTGTTTGCCCCAAAAGCGAGGGTTTAGCCCAAGAGCGGCGTGCATCCTTCGTGCCACCGCGATTTCCGTGCGGGCAAAGTTGGCTCAGCCCGCCTCCTCCTCGAGCGACTCTTCGCTGCCGCTCTGTTGCAGCCGCCACATCTCGGCGTAGCGCCCGTTTCGTGCGACGAGCTCGCTGTGCGTCCCCCGCTCCAGAATCCGGCCCTGCTCCATGACCAGGATCTGGTGCGCATCGACCACCGTCGACAACCGGTGCGCGATCACCAGCGCAGTGCGGTTCCTCGCCGCGCTCTGCAACTCGGCCTGGATGGCGCGCTCGTTGGCCGAGTCGAGCGCGGAGGTCGCTTCGTCGAAGATCATGACCGGCGGGTTCTTGAGCAGGGTGCGCGCAATCGCGACGCGCTGCTTCTCGCCGCCAGACAACTTCAGTCCGCGCTCGCCGACCATCGTGTCGTAGCCCTTCGGCGTCGAGACGATGAAGTTGTGGATGTGCGCGGCGCGCGCCGCCGCCTCGACCTCGCCGCGGCCGGCGACGGTGCGGCCGTAGGCAATGTTGTATTCGACGGTGTCGTTGAAGAGCACGGTGTCCTGCGGCACGATGCCGATCGCCTCGCGCAGACTCTTCTGCGTCACGTCGCGGATGTCCTGGCCATCGATCGAGATGCGGCCGGCGTTGATGTCGTAGAAGCGGAACATCAGCCGCGCCAGCGTGCTCTTGCCCGAACCCGAAGGGCCGACCACGGCGACTGTCTTGCCGGCCGGGATCTCGAAGCTCACGCCGTGCAGGATCTCGCGGTCGGCGTCGTAGCCGAAGCGCACGTCGGCGAAGCGCACGGCGCCACCACGGACCACCAGCGAAGGGGCGCCCGGCGCGTCGGCAATCTCGCGGTTCTGGCCGAGCAGCGCGAACATCTTTTCCATGTCGATCATCGACTGCTTGATCTCGCGGTAGATGACGCCGAGGAAATTGAGCGGGATGTAGAGCTGGATCATCAGCGCGTTGACGAGCACCAGGTCGCCGAGCGTCATCGTGCCGGCGACGACTCCGACCGTCGCCCGCCAGACCAGCAGCGTCACCGCCGTGGCGATGATCAGGCTCTGGCCGAGGTTGAGCACCGAGAGCGAGGTCTGCGACTTGATCGATGCCTTCTCGAGCCGCTGCAGGTTCTCGTCGTAGCGGGACTGCTCGAAGGATTCGTTGGAGAAGTACTTGACCGTCTCGTAGTTGAGCAGCGCGTCGAGCGCCTTGGTGTTGGCCTTCGAGTCCTGCTCGTTCATGGCGCGGCGAAAGCCGGTGCGCCACTCAGTCACCGTGACTGTGAACGAGATGTAGATCACCAGCGCGCCGAAGGTGATGACCGCGAACCAGCCGTCGAACTTGGCCGAGAGCAGCACGATCACCATGGCGATCTCGACCAGCGTCGGCAGGATGTTGTAGATCGTGTAGTTGAGCAGCGACTGGATCGAGCGCGAACCGCGCTCGATGTCGCGCGAGACGCCACCGGTCTGGCGCTCGAGGTGAAAGCGCAGGCTGAGCTGCAGCAGGTGCTCGAAGGCCTCGAGCGAGACGCGCCGGGCGATCCGCGCCGCGACCGGATAGAACAGGAACTCGCGCAGCTCGGTGAAGAGCGTGATCGAGAGCCGCAACAAGCCGTAGCCGATCAGGATCGCCACCGGCACCACGAGCACGCCGCGCGGATCGCCGGGCTTGAGTGCCAAGGCATCGACCAGGCTCTTCAGCACCAGCGGCACGCCGATGTTGGCGAGCTTGGCCGTCACCAGGCAGGCAAGCGCGACCAGTACGCGCCAGCGCCACTGCCAGACGTAGGGAAGCAGCTTGCGCAGCGTCTTCCAGTCGGACTTCGGTGGCTTCTCGGCGGCGGTGCCGGCCGTGGCGACCGGCGGCGGGGAAAGCGTGGCAGGGCGCATGAAATCCGGACCGGTGCTCGCGTTGATTGGTGAAAGAATCGACGGCCACGACCGCGACCTTCCGAATATGCCCGAGATCGACAAGGCGCCCGACATCTCGTCGATTGCCCCGCTGACCCTGCCGAACGACCGTCAGCTCGTGATGCGGGTCATGCCCATGCCAGCCGACGCCAACGGGAACGGCGACATCTTCGGAGGCTGGATCATGGCCCAGGTCGACGTCGCCGGCGCCGTCCTTCCGGCCAGGATCGCGAAGGGCAGGATCGCCACCGTCGCCGTCAACCAGTTCATCTTCAAGCAGCCGGTCTCGGTCAGCGACCTCCTCAGCTTCTATGCCCGGGTCGAGCGGATCGGCCGCACCTCGGTGACCGTCAACGTCGAGGTCTACGCCGAGCGCAACCCGGCCAACCTGCACGTGGTCAAGGTGACCGAGGCCAATCTCACTTACGTGGCGATCGATTCCTCGGGCCGGCCGCGACCGATCCCGCTGAGCTGATCCGCTCAGTCGACGAAGAAGTCGAGCACGAAGTCCCTGGTGCCCGGCGTGACACTGTAGCGCTCGAGGTCGGTGAAGCCGCGCTCCGCGAGCAGCGTGTCGTCAATGAAGAAGTTGCCGCTCGTCGTCTTCGCGTCGCTGGTGAGGATCAGGTACGCGGCGTCGGCCAGGATCTCGGGCGTGCGGCAGGCGCCGAAGTCGATGCCCGGAATCATCTGCAGGGCCGCGGTCTTGATCGCGGTGCGCGGCCACAGGCTGTTGACGGCGATGCCGAGCGGGCGAAACTCGCCGGC
>JAYSMB010000442.1:0-3525 GCA_043725065.1 Burkholderiales bacterium | reverse complement strand
CGCTCGACTACCTGCGCCAGGGCATCCACCTGCGCGGCTACGCGCAGAAGAACCCGAAGCAGGAATACAAGCGAGAGGCCTTCGAACTCTTCGAACAGTTGCTCGACGTGGTGAAGATGGACGTGACGCGCGTGCTGATGACGGTGCGCGTGCAGTCCGAAGAAGAAGTGGCGCGCGCTGCCGAGGCGATCGAAGAGCGCGCCGAGCACATCAGCAACGTGACCTACACGCACCCCAACGACGACGGCAGCGTCTCGCGGGAGGCCGATCAGGCCACCACCCGGGCCGTGCTGGGCGCTATCGCCGCCGGCATGAGCGCGCCGCGCGACGCGGGCGCGGTGCCCAAGGTCGGGCGCAACGACCCTTGCCCTTGCGGCAGCGGCAAGAAGTACAAGCTGTGCCACGGGAAGCTGGCGTAAGGGCTCGCAAGATCTTCTAGGTATTGACCGCTTCTGCGATGTGGAGGAGAGTCGTACCGCGAAGTGAGACCTCCGCTTCCGACCCCGTTGCTGTCAGGCGCTGAGCGAGATTCGGCTCCGCGAAGCAGTCGTCCGGAGACGGGACGATAGTTGCTTCGCACAGACCCCGCACCTGTTGCCGGGCCCAGGACCGAGGCAAAGAGCGGCATGAGCGACACAGCAGTACAAAAGCGCGGTGACGGGTCCAGCGCCGACGGATGGGCGGCGGCGATCTTCTGGATCGTGGTCGTGATCGCGATCGGCGGCTACTACTTCTACGAGCCAGGAGCCGACCTGCTGCTCGACGTGGCGACCCAGCCCGAGCGGGTGAGCGGCCGCGTGACGTTCGCAGGACAGCCCGTGCGAGCGGGCGTGGTGCGCGTGGCCGTCTACGATTCCGGCACGCGCCGATATCTCGCGAGCACCACCCTTCAGCTCGACGCCCAGGGCCGTTTCGATACTCTGGACAGCGGCGCCGCACTCGGCATCGAATCGAACAGCCGGCCTGGACCCACGATGCGCTCGCTGCGTGTGTCCGCCGAGTTCACCGGATCGCGCCCGGCCGACAAGACCGCCGACGACAAGGCGGCGCCGGTCAAGGCGCGCCCGCTCGCCGGCGAGACCACCCTCTACATCAACTCGTCGGCACCGCTGGGCAAGCAGTTCCTGTGGGGCCTGGGCATCGTCTTCTTCGCCTTGCTGGTGCTTCAACTGTGGGTGTTCACTGGCGATCTCGGTCAGCGCAAGGCGCGCACGCTCTTCGTGCTGATGTACTTCTTCACCTTCTGGGCGTTGGCGCTGCCGCTTGTGGTGAGCCTGGTCGTGTCGCAGAACAAGTACCTGGTCGAGTCGATGGAGAACTCGCCCCTCGGCCTCATCCGCGCCAAGACCACGGCGCTCGCCGAGCCGCAATGGCTGATAAACATCGGCGGAGTGCCGAAGCCATCGCCCATTGTCGTGAACCGCACCGAAGAACGCCGGCCGCCTGCCATGCCGGCGGCGGCGGCGGCCGCTGCGTCCGACGCGGCCATCGCGCCGCAGGCTGTGGTCGTCGCCACGGCCGAGGCGACGGCCGCCGCCGATGAATCGGGCATCACGATACAAGGCGGTGTCACGGTGCCCTTCTTCATGGTGCTGCTCGCGGTGTTCGGCGCCGGCATCAACATGACGCTCAAGGTGCCGGCCATTCAACGCGCCTACGAAGACGTGCTCTCCGACACGCGTTCGCCGACCTGGAATCCGTTCATGGCGACCTGGCGTCTGCTCCGCGGCCAGACCTCGCCGTTAAACAGCGTCGTTGTGCCGCAAAAGACTGCCGGCGATATTCGCCGCGATTTGATCGAGAACTACATGTACCTGCTCTCGGCACCGCTGCTCGCGATTGCCGTGTACTACCTGTTGCAGGTGTTGGCCACCCAAGTCACGCAGCCGGTGCTGGTACTGATGGCGCTGGCGACGGGTCTCGTGTCCAAGGCCGTCATCGGCGGACTGATCGACTTTGCCGAAGACCGGCTCCTGAGCACCAAGCGTCGCGATGGCCGCGCCCAGGCCGGGAGCATGGACACGGTGGACGACTTTGGCAACGAGGCCCGCGCCAAGCTGGGCGAGCTGCGGGTCTCTCAAGATGCCGCGGGCGAAGCGCGCGAGACGCAGGCGCAGTTGCAGGAACGCGCCGACGCCGCGCAGACCGCTCTGCGCGAAGCCGAGCGCGCCGAAGCGGAAGTGAAGGCGTCGGCTGGCCGCGAGCAGGCGTCGGCGGCCGACGTGGAGGTGGCACACCGGGCCACGACGCAGGCATCGGTCGAGGTCGACGCGCAGAGCGCACTGGCCGACCAGGCACGCGCCGGGGCCGACGCGGCAAAGGAGCAGGCCGCGGCCCGTCGCGACGAGACCGACGCCGCGATCCGGGCGGTCGCGGATTCCGCGGCGCACCAGGTCTCGGCCGTCAGAGACCGGGCTGCGGAGGCGGGCGAGCGCCAGGCCGTCGCTATGGAAGCCACCGCCGACACCGAAGCCGCGGCCCGAAACGCGTTGGAGAAACAGGCGGCGGCCGCCGACGCGATTGCCGCGGTGCCGCCGTCTCAACCCGCGGTCACGACCGAAGGCGGCTCGCCACCGCCGGCGGGTGATGCACACGACGCGGCGCCGGAGGGGGGAGTTGCCACGCCGATCAAGAAGGACTGAGGTGCCATTCGGGCGCAGCCCGCCAGCCGTTCAGTATCGCTACTGGCCCGCCGCAAATGCGAGCGCGAGTGTTGCCGACAGTATCGACATCCGAGCCGGCTTTTCACTGAAGGAGCACCGGAAGCAGCTCGCTGAGAAGCGTCGACATTCGCAACGGGAGCCTCAGAGGTCGATCGAGTAGACGATGAACCCGCTATGTGCGGCCAGCTTGTCGTAAAGCAGCCGCGCCACGTGATTGGAATCGTGCGTGTGCCAGTAGACCCTCGTGGTGCCGGCCGAGCGCGCGAGTGCGTACACGGCCTCGACCAGCGACCTGCCAACGCCACGGCCCCGTTCGGACTCCGGTGTGAACAGGTCGTTCAGGTAGCGGCTCAGCTCGGTGCACAGGGTGCTGCGATGGAAAAGGGAGTGCGCCAGCCCGACCAGCCGGCCGTCGCTCTGCGACCAGCGCGCCCATGGGCTCGGCCGGATCGAAGAAGCGCCGCCAGGTTGTCTGCGTGATCTCGTCGGCCAGCGCGGTCGCGCCCTGGCGACCATAGAACGCGTTGTAGCCGTCCCAGAGCGGCTTCCAGTCGGCGTAATCCTTGGGCAGGGCAGGGCAGGGCAGGGCGGGGCGGACGAGCGTGGGCGGGTGCGGTGAGGTCAAGGTCGCCATCGGGTCGCTGCGAGCGTGGGGCGAGTGTCGCCGAGAGGATCGCCATTCGCAGCGGTTTTCGCGAAGATCAGGCCGAAGGGACCGCGCGCAGCAAGCGGTGCCGCCGGAGTTCGCGACAGCTTCCCGCACCCACCGGCGATGTCGTCACCGAGGCGGCCAGTGCGGGCACCGACCTCGTCCAGTCGAGTGCCACCTACACGCTCGGCGCCAACGTCGAGAACCTGACCT
>JAYSMB010000441.1:0-2983 GCA_043725065.1 Burkholderiales bacterium | reverse complement strand
TCGTCATGACGTCGTCGACGACGGCGATCGTGCGTCCGCGCACTTCGGCGAGCCGGCGCGGCTCGACCGCGAAGGCGCCACGCACGTTGCCGGCGCGTTCCTCGGGCGGCAGGGCGAGCTGATGCGGCGTGTCGCGGATGCGCAGCAGCAGGTGGGCGTCGGCCACGCAACGCAAGCGCCGCGCGGTGCGTCGCGCCAGCTCCCAGGCCTGGTTGCAGCCGCGCTCGCGCAGGCGCGCGGCGCTCAGCGGCACGGGCACGACGACCGGAGGTGCCTCGCCTGCATCGCGTCCGGCGCAGGCTTCGACGATGGCTTCGGCGAAGACCGGAGCGAGGTCGAGCGCCGCATGGAACTTGAAGGAAGGAATCAATCGGTCCCACGGGTAGGCATAGTCGACGCGGGCGAAGGCCGCATCGAAAGGTGGTGGTGCGGCGAGGCAGGCGCCGCACACCGCGACGCCGGCCGCGACCGGCAGGGCGCAACGTTGGCAGCGCGGTACCGGCTGGGCGAAGCGCGTCAGGCAATCGACGCAGACGCGGCCCGTTCCCCAGCCCCGGCAGACCGCGCACAAGCCCGGCCAGCGCCGCGGCGTGGCGGCGCGCGTTCCGCTCGTCGCAAGTCGGCTCAATATACTGCCCGCCATGAAAGAGGACGATCGCCCGAGCCTTCCGCACGGCCGCCCGAAGGAGGGCTCGTCCCGCTCGGCGGGATGGCGCGAAGCGCCCAGCGTGCACCGTTGACCGGCCGACGCCTCGATGCGGTTGCCGTCGATGCGACGCTGCGCCGCATGGCGCGCCAGGACGAGCCGCCCTGGCTGCACACCGAAGTTGCGCGACGGCTGGCCGAGCGGCTGCTGCCGATCCGCCTCGAGCCGGCCCGCGTGCTCGACTGGTGGGCCGGCCCGGGCGGCGGTGCAGCCGCGCTGCGCGAGCGCTATCCGAAGGCGGAGATCGTCGCCGTCGAGCACGGCCCTGCTTGGCTCGCGCGCCAGGCACGCAGCGTCGCACGACCCTGGTGGTTCTTCGGCAAAGCGTCCGCCGTCGCGGCCTGCGACGTCGCCGACAGCGACACCGCGATCGGCCGCGCCGAGCTCGTCTGGGCCAACATGGTGCTGCACGGCATCGTCGATCCACCGGCGCTCTTTGCGCGTTGGCATGCCCTGCTCGGCGCCGGCGGCTTCGTCGCCTTCTCGTGTCTCGGACCGGGCACGTTGCAGGCGTTGCGCGATCTGTACGCGGCGCTCGATTGGCCGGCGCCGACGCCGGGCTTCATCGACATGCACGACTTAGGCGACATGATGGTCGCGGCCGGCTTCGCCGACCCGGTGCTGGACCAGGAAACGCTGACGATCAGCTGGCCGGATGCCGAGGCGTTGTTGCGCGAGCTGCGCCAGCTCGGCGGCAATGCGGCACCCGACCGCTTCCCCGGCTTGCGCACGCCGGCATGGCGTCGCCGCCTCGTCGACGCACTGGTCGCGCGCGCCGGCGCCGATGGCCGGATCGCGCTCGGCTTCGAGATCGCCTACGGGCACGGCTTCAAGGCCGCGCCGCGCCTTCAGGAGGGCGAGGTCACGGTCTCGCTCGACGACATGCGCGCGATGGTCAGGCGGCCAGCCCGACCGCGCTGAAGCCGTGGGCTAAAATCCTTGGCTTTTGTCGAGGCCGTCCGACGCCGGGTGCGACTCCGCGCCGCCGTCACGCCGCAGGCAACGGTTCACGGCGCAATGACAGGCCAGTTTCAGGCGACTCACCGCAGGATGTCAGCTCTCAGTGTTCACGCTCCGCGCGGTACCGCGCCGCCGCCTTCCGTGCCCCGCTTCGCGAGCGCCGGCGACGAGGCCGACGGCTCGGTGCGTTGGCTGATGAAGCGCAACTGCTCGGTGGCGCCGGGCCAGCTGCTCGCGTTCTACCTGAGCCTGTGCCTGCTCGCGCTGACCATCGGTGCCTTCTTCTGGATGCGTGGCGCGCCTTTCGTCCTGCCTTTCGCCGGCGCCGAGCTGGCCGCCGTCGGTGCCGCCCTGCTGGTCTACGCGCGCCATGCCGCCGATCGAGAGAGCCTGGTGCTCCGGCCGGGGCGGTTCACGGTGGTTTGCACGCTCGGTCGGCGCACAGAGGAGGTCGAGTTCGCGCCCGCCTGGGTGCGCGTCGAGCCGCAACGCGGCGACGGCTCGCTGATCGAGCTTTCGGGCGAGGGCAGGCGCACGGCGGTCGGCCGCTTCGTACGCCCCGAGCTGCGCCGCGCCCTGGCCGACGAATTGCGTGCGGCCCTGCGCCGCTCCTGCAGCATGGCCGCGGCCCGACAACCCATTCGATGACGGAAAACGTGGCACCACAGATGATGACGATGCGATCACTTTGGCACCGTGCGGCCCTTCGGCTCGCCCTGATCCTGGGCGCTGCGCTCGCGTTTCCGGCCTGGGCCGTGAACGACCTCAAGGGCGGCCCCGCGGTCAACCAGTTCAATCTGCATCCGCCGGCCTCGGCGATCGCCGAGGACCAGCAGTGGCTGCACAACTACATGCTGGTCATCTGCACGGTGATCTTCATCGCCGTGTTCGGCGTCATGTTCTATTCGATCTTCAAGCATCGCCGCTCGAAAGGTGCGAAGGCCGCCAACTTCCACGAGAGCACGACGGTCGAGATCGCCTGGACCATCGTGCCTTTCATCATCGTCATCCTGATGGCGCTGCCGGCGACGCGCGTCGTCGTGGCGATGAAGGACACGAGCTCGGCCGACCTGACGATCAAGGTTACCGGCATCCAGTGGAAGTGGGGTTACGACTACCTGAAGGGCGAGGGCGAGGGGATCGGCTTCGTCTCGACGCTCGATCCGGTGCAGCGCGAGATGTCGAACGCCGGCAAGCCGGAGGGCGACGACTACCTGCTGCGCGTCGACAACCCGCTGATCGTGCCGGTCGACAAGAAGGTGCGCCTGATCACCACCGCCAACGACGTCATCCACGCCTTCTACGTGCCCTCGCTCG
>JAYSMB010000440.1:0-3283 GCA_043725065.1 Burkholderiales bacterium | reverse complement strand
CGAATCGCGAACTGGCGGCGTTCGCCGCACAGCTCAACGACTGGACGCCGACGCCGGATGGCACCGAGGGTTATCGCAAGGCCGAGGTCACCGCCGGCGGCGTCGACACGCGCGAGCTCGATTCGCGCAGCCTGCAGAGCCGGCGTCGACCCGGTCTCCATTTCATCGGCGAAGTGGTCGACGTGACGGGCTGGCTCGGCGGCTACAACTTTCAGTGGGCCTGGGCCAGCGCCGCTGCCTGCGCCCGCGCGCTCGTTTGAGCCAAGGCATTCGGCAAAATTGCGATGGTGGCGGGCTCTGGCTATAATCGATAGTCTTTGCTGGCAAAAACCCGTGTTTCGATCGGCGAAGGGGCGAGTTGTCGAAACTCCGGACCCTTTGACGAAGAGCCCACGCCGACACCGAGCGCATTCAATTCAGGATCAACCTTTTACATGACTACGATTCGCGTCAAAGAAAACGAGCCGTTCGACGTGGCTCTGCGCCGCTTCAAGCGCACCATCGAGAAGCTCGGCCTGCTGACCGACCTGCGCGCGCGCGAGTTCTACGAGAAGCCCACCGCCGAGCGCAAGCGCAAGAAGGCAGCCGCCGTGAAGCGCCACTTCAAGCGCGTTCGCAGCATGCAGCTGCCGAAGAAGCTGTTCTGATTTCGCGGCGCTGAGCCCCGGCGGGGCTCGTCATTGCCCAGGAAGCCCGCGACCCGCGGGCTTTTTAGTTTCAGACCGGAGTTCGCATGACTCTCAAAGACCGGATCACCGAAGACATGAAGACCGCGATGCGCGCCAAGGACGCCCCGCGCCTGCTGACCATCCGCGGCCTGCTCGCCGCCTGCAAGCAGCGCGAGGTCGACGAGCGCATCGTGCTCGACGACGCTGCGGTCGTCGCGATCATCGACAAGCTGGTGAAGCAGCGCAAGGACTCGATCGCGCAGTTCACGGCCGGCAAGCGGCCGGACCTGGTCGAGAAGGAGAGCGCCGAGCTGAGCGTGCTCGAGGCCTACCTGCCGCAGCGCCTGGGCGCCGAGGAGGTCGCTGCCGAAGTCGCTGTCGTGGTGGCCGAGCTGGGAGCGAAGGGTCCGGGCGACATGGGCAAGGTGATGGGCGCGGTCAAGACCCGACTGGCCGGCAAGGCCGACATGGCGCTCGTCTCGGCCGCCGTCAAGAAGGCGCTCACCGCATGAACGCGCCACCGGTCCAGCAACTGAGCGCCGACGTCTGTGTCGCGCCACAGCTCGATGCCGACGCGATGGCCTGGGCCGCCCAGGCCGGCTTCAGGAGCGTCATCAACAACCGGCCCGATTTCGAAGGCGGGCCGGACCAGCCGACCAACGCCGTGATCGAGGCAGCCGCGAAGCAGGCTGGTCTGCGGTATGCGTTCTTGCCGGTGCAGCCAGCAGTGCAGACCCCGGACGAGATCGCGTGGTTCGCGAAGCTGCTGGCGGATCTGCCGAAGCCGATCCTGGTGTTCTGCCGCAGCGGCGCGCGGTCCGGCAAGTTGTTCCGGGCCGCGACAGGCACCTGACCGGCCGCCTGGAACGCGCGTCGCCGCGGCGCGCGCTCAGGGTTACACCGCGCAACGAACGCGAATCGTCCCCCTAGAATCGCCCCGGGCACAACCGTCAGGTGCCCGCGCAACCGACGAGCGCAGGGCAGTTTTTGGGGGAGACACCGTGCCACTCTTGCTTCAGATTTCGCGCTGGATCGACCGATTCAGCGAATTCGTCGGGCGGTGGGTGGCTTGGCTCATCCTCGCCGCGGTACTGATCAGCGCCGGCAACGCCATCGTCCGCAAGGTGTTCGACCAGAGCTCGAACGGGCTGCTCGAAATCCAGTGGTACCTGTTCGCGGCGGTGTTCCTGCTCGCCGCGGGCTACACGCTGATGCGCCAGGAGCACGTCAAGATCGACGTGATCGCCGGCCGCTTCAGCAAGCGCACGCAGATCTGGATCGACATCTTCGGCATCTGCGTCTTCCTGTTTCCGTTCGTCGTGGTCGTACTGGATCTGTCGATGCCGCTCGTGCTGCGAGCGTTTCGGATGCATGAAATGTCGAACAACGCCGGCGGCCTGGTGCGCTGGCCGGTGTTCGCCATGCTGCCCGCCGGCATGCTGCTGCTGGGCATGCAAGGGGTGTCCGAACTCATCAAGCGCATCGCGTTCCTGAAGGGCCTGGCGCCTGACCCGACGAAGCGCCATGTCGCCAAGACGGCCGAGGAAGAACTCGCCGAATTCGTGCGCGCGCAAGCGGAAAAGGCGGCCGCCAAATGATGAACTTCATTGGTTCCAACATGGCGCCGATCATGTTCGGCTGCCTGATCCTGTTCCTGCTGTTCGGCTACTCGGTCGCGTTTTCCCTCGCCGCCTGCGGCCTGTTCTTCGGCCTGGTCGGCATCGAGATGGGCTTGCTGCCCGAGGCATTGATGCAGGCGCTGCCGCTGCGCATCTTCGGCATCATGCAGAACGACACGCTGCTGGCGATCCCGTTCTTCACGTTCATGGGCCTGATCCTCGAGCGCTCGGGCATGGCCGAGGACCTGCTCGACACGATCGGCCAGCTGTTCGGCCCGGTTCGCGGCGGCCTCGGCTATGCGGTGATCCTGGTCGGCGCGATGCTCGCGGCCACCACCGGCGTGGTCGCCGCATCGGTGATCTCGATGGGGCTGATCTCGCTGCCGATCATGCTGCGCTACGGCTACGACCGGCGCGTCGCGTCCGGTGTGATCGCGGCGTCGGGAACACTGGCGCAGATCATCCCGCCGTCGCTGGTGCTGATCGTGCTGGCCGATCAACTCGGCAAGAGCGTAGGCGACCTCTACAAAGGGGCGTTCATCCCCGGCTTCGTGCTGACGGCGATGTACATGGGTTACGTTCTGACCCTGAGCCTGATCCGACCGGCGTTCGTCCCCGCGCTGCCGCTGGAGGCGCGCACGATTCGCGAGAACGACGGCTCGGCCGGGCTGCGCTCGCTCGGCTTCGTCGCACTGATCTCCGTCGCGGCCGGCATCGCGTACGCCAAGACCCGGCCGGCCACGATGGCGACCGACGAGACGATCGTCGTCGCGATGTGCGTCGGCGTCGGCGTCGCCTTCGGGCTGGCGATGCTGAATCGCCTGTTCCGGCTGAACCTGCTGTCGCGGATGGCGGAGCGCGTCACCTTCGTGCTGATCCCGCCGCTGGCGCTGATCTTCCTCGTGCTCGGCACGATCTTCCTCGGGATCGCGACGCCGACCGAAGGCGGTGCGATGGGTTCGGTCGGCGCGCTCGTGATGGCGTTGTCGCGCCGGC
>JAYSMB010000439.1:0-12264 GCA_043725065.1 Burkholderiales bacterium | reverse complement strand
CTCGCCAGGCTGCCGGCCGACGTGCCGGCCTACGCGATGGCGCCGATCACCTACGGCAAGTCCGAAGAGCACCTGCATTTTCCCGGCACGATGACCCTGAGCGGCGAGACCTTGCTGGCGACGATGAACGAGATCGGCGAGTCGGTCTATCGGGCCGGCTTTCGCAAGCTGCTGATCGTCAACGGCCACGGCGGGCAGCCGCAGATCATGGAGATCGCGGCGCGCGAAATGCGCCTGCGCCACGGCGACTACGTCGTCGTGCCGAGCTTCACCTGGCGCGTGCCGAACGTCGCCGGTCGCTACCTCTCCGACAAGGAGAAGAAGCTCGCCATGCACGCCGGCCATGCCGAGACCGCGATCATGCTGGCGCTCGCGCCCGACACCGTGCATATGGAGCGCGCGGTCGCCAACTACCCGCCCGAGTTCCCGTCGAAGCTGCTCTCCGCCGACGGCCGGCCGGCATGCGCCTGGACGGCACGCGACTTCGGGCCGAGCGGAATCATCGGCGACCCCTTGCCGGCGACGCGCGAGCAGGGCCTCGAAATCCTCGAATCGCTCGCCCTCGGTTGGGCCCAGGCGATCACCGAGCTGCATCAACTCCGCTGGGTGGTTCGCGAAGAAGCGACCTGGGGGCGCGCCCAGCACACCGGTTTCATCCAGCAAAGCCTCGAATGAAAGTCATCGCCGTCAACAACCGCCTTCCCCGAACCTTCTGAAGGAGCAGCCACCATGAACGCGACCTCGTCTTTTTCCCCGTGCGGCGCAACGACGCGTGTGCTCGTCACCAGTCTGTTCGCCGCGAGCGCGCTGGTCGCGTCGCGACCCGCGCATGCGGAAGAAAAATTCATCTACATGACGAACTGGTTCGCCGAGGCCGAACACGGCGGCTTCTATCAGGCGATCGCGACCGGCATCTACAAGAAGTACGGCCTCGACGTCACGGTCAAGATGGGCGGACCTCAGGTCAACATCCTGCAGATCATGGCGGCCGGGCAGGCCGATTGCGTGATGGGCTCGAGCGACCTGCAGATGATTCAGGCGCGCGAAAGCGGTCTACCCGTCGTCAACGTCGCCGCCTATTTCCAGAAAGATCCGCAGGTCCTGATCGCCCATGAAGACGTCAAGGGCTTCGAGGACATGAAGACGAAGACGATCCTCATCGGCTCGGGCGCGCGCCTCGGCTACTGGCCGTGGCTCAAGACCAAGTACGGCCTCACCGACGAACAGACGCGGCCCTACACCTTCAACGTCCAGCCCTTCGTCGCCGACAAGAACATGGTGCAGCAGGGCTACGTCACGTCGGAGCCATACGCGGTCCAGAAGGCGGGCGTCAAGGCCAACGCTTTCCTGTTCGGCGACTTCGGGTTTCCCGCCTACGCGACGACGGTGAGTTGCATGGACAAGACCGTGAAGGAGCGCAAGGCGGCCGTCGCCGCCTTCGTCAAGGCCAGTGCGGAAGGCTGGAAGAGCTACCTCGCGGATCCGACGCCGGGCAACGCGCTGATCAAGAAAGACAACCCGGCGATGACCGACGACCAGCTCGCCTACAGCGTTGCGAAGCTGAAGGAAACGGGGCTCGTGACGGGCGGCGACGCGGGCAAGCTCGGCATCGGCATCATGACCGAGCCGCGACTCAAGGCGAGCTACGACTTCCTCGTTTCGGCCAAGCTGATCGACCCGGCCAAGGTCGATCTGGCCAAGACCTACACGACCGAGTTCGTCAAGGACATCAAGGTCCTGCCGTGAATCTCTCGGAGCCGAACGCCTCGCTCGTCGGGGCCGCAGATGCGGCGCCCGCGATCGAAGTGCTGTCGGCCGAGAAGACCTATCCGGACGGCACGCACGCGCTGCAACCGGTCGACCTGCGCGTCGAAGAGGGCGAGTTCGTCACCCTGCTCGGTCCCTCGGGCTGCGGCAAGAGCACGCTGCTGAAGATGGTGGCCGGTTTGCTGGCGCCGAGCGAAGGCCGGCTGCTGCTGTGGCGCCGACCGGTGCGCGAGCTCGAAGCGGTCGGCCGCAAGCTCGCCTTCGTGTTCCAGGCGCCGACCCTGATGCCGTGGGCGAGCGTCGCCGGCAACGTGCGCCTGCCGCTCGACCTGGCCGGCGTGCCCCGCGCCGAGTGCGACGCGCGCGTCGCCGAGGCACTTGCCCTGGTCGGCCTCGACAAGTTCGCACAGGCCCTGCCGCGCACGCTTTCCGGCGGCATGCAGATGCGCGTCTCGATCGCGCGCAGCCTGGTGGTCGCGCCCGATCTGCTGCTGATGGACGAGCCGTTCGGTGCGCTCGACGAGATCACTCGGCACAAGCTCGATGGCGAGCTGCTCGACCTGTGGCGGGCCAAGCGCCTCACGGTCGTGTTCGTCACGCACTCGATCCACGAAGCGGTGTTCCTCTCGAACCGCGTCGTCATGATGGCGGCGCGCCCGGGGCGCGTGGTCGAGGAAGTGCGCATCGACGAGCCCTATCCGCGCACGCCCGATTTCCTGGTCTCGCCGCAGTTCAGCCGCTACGCGCGGCAATTGCAGCGGAGCCTGCTGCGCGCGACGCACGGCGACTACGACGAAGTCGCGCAGGCGGAGAAGCGCGCATGAGCGCGCCGGGCCGTCCCAAGCGCCCATGTTCCCGCTCGGCGGGTCGGCGCGAAGCGCCCAGGATGCACCAATGAGCCTCGACAGCGACCGCGCATTTCGCCAGCGCCAGAACGTCCGCCGCGTCGCCTACCCAGCCGTCGTCGCGGCGGTCATCGTCGTCGCCTGGCAGGCGCTGGTGGTCGGCTTCGACCTGCCGCCCTACCTCGTGCCGTCGCCGCTGGCGATGATGAAGACGCTGTTCAGCGACTGGCTCCCGCTCGGCACGGCGCTTGTCGTCACGCTCAAGATCACCTTGCTCGCATTCGTGGTCGCCACGGTCGTCGGCGTTCTCATTTCCTTTCTGTTCGTGCAGAGCCGTTCGGTCGAGACGGCTCTCTTTCCCTACGCCGTGCTGCTGCAAGTGACGCCGATCGTCGCGGTGGCGCCGCTCATCATCATCTGGATCAAGAACCCGACCGTGGCCATGGTGGTGTGCGCCGCGCTGGTCGCGCTCTTTCCGGTGATCGCCAACACGACGCTCGGACTGCGCAGCGTCGACCCGGATCTGCAGAGCTACTTCCAGCTCAATCATGCGACGCGAACGCAGACGCTGCTGCGACTGCGCATCCCGAGTGCGCTGCCCTACTTCTTCGGCGGGCTGCGCATCTCGAGCGGGCTGGCCCTGATCGGCGCCGTCGTTGCCGAGTTCGTCGCCGGCACCGGCGGTTCGGGCGCGGGGCTTGCGTACCAGATCATGCAGTCGAGCTACCAGCTCAACATTCCGCGCATGTTCGCGGCATTGCTGCTCATCTCGCTCACAGGCGTCGCGCTGTTCGCGGCGATGGCGTGGCTCACCCGCGCCGCACTCGGCTCGTGGCACGCCAGCGAGATCTCGCACGACTGAGACAAGAAGCGGCGACAACAAGACGGCCGAACCGGAGACACCGACGATGAACCTCGACCCCGCGGCCGCAACCCAACTGGCGCTGGAACTCACCGACCTGGACTGGATTACCGACCCGCAGCGCGTCGCCCGCTTGTCGCAGGACTTCGCCTGGTTCAGCCCGGTGCTAAAACGCCAGCTCGCCGACAAGCGCGCCGACATCGCCGTGCGGCCTCGCACCGAGGACGAGATCCGCCGCGTCGTCGCCGCCTGCGCGCGCGACGCCATCCCGCTCACCCTGCGCGGCAGCGGCACCGGCAACTACGGTCAGTCGGTGCCACTGCATGGCGGCGTCGTCCTCGACCTGAGCGGCTACAACGGCTTCGGCTGGGTGCGCGAAGGCGTCGGCCGGGCGCAGGCCGGCATCCGCCTGGCCGACTTCGACCGGCAAGCGCAGCCGCACGGCTGGGAGCTGCGCTGGCTGCCTTCGACCTTTCGCAGCGCGACGCTGGGCGGACTGTTCGGCGGCGGCTTCGGCGGCGCGGGGTCGATCACTTACGGCCCGGTGGCCGCGCCCGGCAACGTGCTCGGCGTTCGCGTCATGACGGTGGGGCCCGAGCCCGAGGTGATCGAATTGCGCTCGCCCGATGCCATGCTGCTGCATCACACCTACGGCACCAACGGCGTGGTCCTCGAGATCGAAGCGGCGCTCGCGCCCACCCTGCCCTGGATCGAATGCCTGGCGACGTTCGCATCGTTCGATGCGGCGCTCGAGTTCTCGAGCGCACTCACGGTGTCGGCCGGGATCGTCAAGAAAGAGGTCTGCTTCTTCGGCGCGCCGATTCCCGACCTGATGGTCGGCCTGGCCGACTTTTTGCCCAAAGGCTGCCATGCGGTCGTGCTCGTCGTCGCCGCTTCGTCGGAGCCCGCGACACTCGACCTGCTGCGCACTTTCGGCGGCGCCATCACCTACCGCAAGACCGCCGAAGAAGTGAAGAAGAGCAACCGCACGCTGCTCGAACACACCTGGAATCACACGACGCTGATGGCGCTCAAGGTGGACAAGAGCCTCACCTACATCCAGACCGCTTTCGACCCGGCGCGCCACGTCGAGCAGGCGAAAGCGCTCGAACGGGCGCTGGCCGGCGAGGTCCTGATGCACCTCGAGTTCCTGCGCAACCGCGAAGGCGCGTTCACCTGCAGCGGCCTGCAACTGATCCGCTACCGCAGCGACCAGCGGCTCGACGAGATCATGCAGATTCATCGCGACCAGGGCGTGCAGATCAACAACCCGCATGTCTACATCCTCGAAGACGGCGGCAAGCAGTCGCGACTCAACCCGGCGGTGATCGACATGAAGACACGCTTCGATCCGCAAGGGCTGCTCAACCCGGGCAAGCTGCGCGGCTGGGCGGCGCGCGAAGCGAAGTCCGCGGCGGAAGCTGCCTAGGGTTTGCTTTCGCCGCCAGGCGCCGGGTAGCTGACCTCGAGGACCTCGAGCGTCTCCGGCCCGCCAGGCGTCGCGAACTGCACCTCGTCGCCGACACGCGCCTTGATCAGCGCGCGCGCGATCGGCGAGACCCAGCTCACGTCGCCGCGCAGGCTGTCGGCTTCGTCGACGCCGGTGATCGTCACCGTGTTCTCCTCGCCACGTGCGTTGGCGTAGGTGACGGTCGCGCCGAAGAAGATCTGGTCGTTGCCATGGTGGAGCGTGGGGTCGGCGACTTCGGCCACGTCGAGCCGCTTGGTCAGGAAGCGGATTCGCCGGTCGATCTCGCGCAGACGCTTCTTGCCGTAGAGGTAGTCGCCATTCTCGGAACGGTCGCCGTTCTTCGCGGCCCAAGAGACGATCTCGACGATCCTGGGCCGCTCGTCGTCGAGAAGCTGCATCAGCTCGCCGCGCAGGCGCCGGTATCCCGCCGGCGTGAGGTAGTTCTTTGCGCCGGCAGGGAGCGCCGGCGCGGCGACCTCGTCGTCGCCTTCGCTCTCGTCGCCATCGCTCTCTCGGGTGAAGGCCTTGTTCATCTAAGGTGTCGTACGCGGAAGTGGCGGCAAGGGCATGATGATCGCTCGCCCGTCATCATCTCTTCGAAAAAGGACTTTTCCATGGCCCAGTTGAAAAGTGTCGCCCTCATCGTCGGCAGCCTGCGCAAAGGCTCGTTCAACCGCTAGCTCGCCCTCGCCCCGCAAGCCATGCCCCTCGAGGGCCTGAAACTGGAGATCGTCGAGATCGGCCAGCTTCCACACTACAACCAGGATGACGATGCCAGCCCGCAGCCGGCCTCGGTGGCCTTCAAGCGGAAGATCGCCAGCGCCGACGCGGTGCTGTTCGTGACGCCCGAATACAACCGCTCGGTGCCCGGCGTGTTGAAGAACGCGAATCGACATCGCTTCGCGTCCCTACGGGCACAGCGCGTGGAACGGCAAGCCCGCCGCCGTGATCAGCCTGTCGCCAGGCGCGATCGGCGGCTTTGGCGCGAATCATCACCTGCGCCAGTCGCTGGTCTTCCTCAACATGCCGACCCTGACCCAACCCGAGGCCTACATCGGCGGCGCGGGTGACCTCTTCGACGAGGCAGGCGCCATCAAGAAGCCGGACACGAAACAGTTCCTCGAGAAGTTCATCGCCACGTTCGCCCAGTGGATCGACAAGACCGGCGCGCCGCGCGCCTGACACGAGGTCCCGGGCAGTCGGCCGCGGGCGCCAGCAGACGGGTTGGGAAGGCGCGGGCCGCACAATCGCCGCCCATGATCGAGATCGCGACGCGCCTGTTCGGACCGTGGGTGCGTACGGTCAGCGCCGGCACGCTGCGTGCCGACGTCGTGGCCGGAATCCTCGGCGCCCTGCTCGTTCTGCCGCAGGGCTTCGCCTTCGCTACGCTCGCCGGCCTGCCGCCGCAATACGGGCTGGCCACCGCGATCGTGCCCTGCGCCGTGGCGGCCCTGTTCGGCTCGAGCTGGCACATCGTCTCGGGGCCGACCAACGCCAACTCGCTCGCGCTGTTCGCGACTCTGGCGCCGCTGGCGGTCGTCGGCTCGCCGACCTACATCCAGCTTGCGCTCGCGGTCACGCTGATCGTCGGCGCGATGCAGTGGCTGATCGGCGTGCTGCGGCTCGGCGGTCTCGCCAACTTCATCTCTCCTTCGGCACTGCGCGGCTTCACGAGCGGCGCCGCGGCGCTGATCGTGCTGCATTCGTTGCCGGACATGCTCGGCCTGGCGAAGCCGGCCGATCACCACACTTTGTCGCTGCTGTCGTCCCTTGCCGCGCATCTGGGCGAAGCCTCGATGCCGGCGCTCGGTGTCGCACTGTTCACGATCGCCACGACGCTGGCGCTGCGCCGGCTCGTGCCGCGGACGCCGCACATGCTGGCGGGTCTGGTCGCGGCCACCGCACTCGCCGCGGCCATCGATCGCTGGTGGCCGGCCGGCGCGAGCAACGGCGCGAGGGCGGCCGTGGCCGTCATCGGCGGCGTGCCTTCCGCCTGGCCGCGATTCCAGTTGCCGGCGATCGACCTAGCCCAGTTGCCCGACCTCGTCGGCATCGCCTTCGCGCTCACCATCGTCGCGCTCGGCCAGTCGATCTCGATCGCCAAGGCGGTCGCCGAGTGCTCCGGCCAGCACATCGACGCCAATCGCGAATTCCGCGGCCAGGGCCTATCCAACCTGGTTGGCGGTTTCCTTTCTTCGTACGTTTCCTGCGGCTCGCTCAATCGGTCGATGCCCAACTTCGAAGCCGGCGCGCGCACGCCCCTCGCGGCCGTGTTCGCGGCGGCCTGGTTGCTGCTTCTGGTCGCGCTGATCGCGCCGCTGCTCGGCCTGATCCCGCTCGCCGCGATCGCCGGCCTGCTGCTTCTCATCTCGTGGTCGCTGTTCGACTGGCGCAGCTGGCAGCGGCTCTGGCGCTTCAGCCGGCAGGACTTCGCGATCGCCGCGACGACCTTCGCCGCGACGGTGACGATCCGGCTCGAGATCGCGATCCTGCTCGGCACGATCCTGTCGCTTCTCACCTATCTGCAACGCACGTCGAGGCCCCGCATACGCATCATGGGCTTCGACAGCGAAGCACCGGACCGGCCGTTCGTCGTTCGCGCCGACGCGGCGATGCCACTCGCCGAATGCCCGCAGCTGAAGATGATCCGGATGGAAGGCGAGGTCTACTTCGGCGCCGTCGCCCATGTCGACGATCAACTGCATGACCTGCGCAATCCGGTCGGCTCGCCGAAGCACCTGCTGGTGATGACCAAGAGCATGAACTTCATCGACCTGGCGGCGGCCGAGATGTGGAAGAACGAGATGCTTGCGCGCCGGGCCGCAGGTGGCGATCTCTACTTCCACCGGCCGCGCGCGCCGGTGCTCGAGCTCTGGCAGAAGGTCGGCTTCCTGGCCGAGCTGGGCACCGACCACATCTTCCCTGCCAAGCGCATCGCCATCGGAACCATCTTCGAGCGGCTCGACCGCAACATCTGCGCACACTGCACGATCCGCGCCTTCGAGGAGTGCAAGACGCTGCCGGAGCCGGTGCCGCCGTTCGTGACCACGGCGCCGCCGGGTCCGTCGCGCGGCTGAAATTTCAGGCGAGCGCGACCGCCCTCTTCTTCTTCGCGGCACGAGGCACCGGCGCCGACGCCAGGGTCTCGCAACCGGCGGCGATCAGCCAGGGATCGCGATCCTCGCCGCCGAATTTCTCGACCAGGAAATCGACGAAGGCGCGCGTGCGCGCGGGCACGTGCTTGCGCGTCGGCATTCCGGCGTAGAGGGTCGTGCTGAGCAGGTGCCAGCAGGGCAGCACGCGCTCCAGCGCGTTCTCCAGCAGCGCTTCCTCGGCCACGAACGACGGCAGACCGGTGATGCCCATGCCGGCCAGCGCCGCGGCGTAGAGCGTGTCGGTGTGGACGGTGCTCAGGCCGGCGCGCGGCCGGTCGAGCGTGAACGACTCGGTCGGGTCGTCGGCGTTGGCGCTGCGCGTATGAAAGGTCAGCTCGCGCATGAAGCTGGGCACCATCGCTTCGTGATCGACGAGGTCGCGCGGGTGTTGCGGCCGACCCCGCTGGTCCAGGTATTCCGGCGAGGCGCAGGTGATCACCTCCGAACGCGCCAGTCGCCGCGCGACGAAGCCGCCTTCGAGCGGGCGCCGGCCTTCGGTGAGGATGGTGACGTCGAAGTTCTCGTCGACGGTCTCGACCGGCCCGGGCACCGAGAGCTCGATCGAGACCCGCGGATAGCGTGACCGGAACACCTTGAGGTGCCTGGCCAGCTGATGCACGGCAAAGGCCGGCGAGCACAGCACCCGCAACTGCCCGCGCGGCTCGGAGCTCGACGCGGTGGCGAACGCCTCCGCCTCGTCGATCTCGGTCAGCACGTGATGAACGCGCTCGAGATAGGCCTCGCCGGTATCGGTGAGCGAGAGGCGATGCGTCGTCCGGTTGATGAGCCGGGCGCCGAGGTGCTCCTCGAGGTCGGCGACCAGCCGCGTCACGACGGCGGGCGAAAGGTTCAGCTCGCGCGCCGCGGCGGCAAAGCTGCCTTCCTCGATCACCCGGGAGAAGGCGCGCATCGAGTTCAGGCGGTCCATTGCAAGTCCTTCACTGTTTCTGTTTCAGCAATTTGCAATTGAACCACGTCTTGTTTATTGACGTTCAAGCAATGCCTACAGTCCATTCCATCGTCACTTCTTCCGCTCCAAGGAACCCATCATGAATTCCAGACTTCTCTACGCCGCCACCCTCGCCCTCGCCGTCGCCAGCACCCTTGCGGTGGCCGGCGAGAACCCGACGCTGACCCGCGACCAAGTCGCCAACGACTGGAACCAGGCCGTCGCCGATGGCACCGTTCGCAAGAGCGACTACGACTACGACAAGTACGACGCCCGGGCACTTTCGACCCGCACCCGAGACCAAGTGCTCGCCGACATGAAGGCGTCGCGCCCGGACAAGACTTTGACCGGCCCGCTGCGCAACCGCACCTTCAACCCGGCCGGGATGGAAACGCTGCGCGTCTCGACCATGCAGCGTGCCGAGGTCAACGCGCAAGTGGTCGCGGCGATGCGTGACGGAACGCTGCGCCACAGCGACTACGACGACGTGCCGGTTCGTGCCGCGCGCCGCGCGACGGAACGGTCCGCCTCGCCGATCCTGGCGGGGACGGGTCGGAACCTCTCGTCGGGCAGCTAAGCGGTCATCGCTACCGAGGCCCCGGCATGATCTTGCCGGGGCCTCGTCGCGTCTTCGGTACACATCGCCGGAACAAAAGCATCGCCTGACCCAGGACCTGCCGCGAAAATACTCCGGAACAAGATCCCGGAGACATCATGCGGCGTCGACTTTTACTCGCGGCCATGGCTGCGACCATCCCGCCATGTCGCGTTCTCGCGGCCAGCGCCGCGCCGCGCGCGCCCCCTGAAAAGCCCAAGCTCACTCTCGCCGTCGGCGGCAAGTCGACGCTCTACTACCTGCCGCTGCTGATCGCCGAACAGAAGGGCTACTTCGCCGAGCAGGGATTGCAACTCGACATCGCCGATTTCGCCGGTGGTGCGCGCGCCTTGCAGGCCTTGATCGGCGGCTCGGCCGACGTCGTCTCGGGCGCCTACGAACACACGCTGCAAATGCTCGCCAAGGGGCAACACATCCGCGCCTTCGTTCTCGAAGGGCAGGCGCCGCAACTCGTGTTCGGCTACTCGACGAAGAAGATCCCGAACTACCGCACGCTCGCCGACCTGAAGGGCGCCAAGATCGGCGTCTCGGCACCGGGCTCGTCGTCGCACATGCTGGTCTCGCACGTGCTGTCAGCGGCAGGGCTGGCGGCGGGCGACTACTCGATCGTTGGCGTCGGCTCCGGCCAGCAGTCGGTCTCGGCCTACACCAGCGGCCAGATCGACGCGACCAGCACCGCCGAGCCGATCGTCTCGACCATCCAGAAAGGCGGCGACTTCGCGATCCTGGCCGACACCCGGACGCTGAAAGGAACACAAACGGTGTTCGGCGGGCCGATGCCGGCGGCCTGTCTGTACGCGCCCGAAGCCTTCGTCAAGAGCAACCCCAACACCTGCATCGCGCTCGCCACCGGCATCCTGCGGGCGCTGGCCTGGATCCGCACCGCCGGGCCTTCGGAGATCATCAAGACGGTTCCCGAGGCCTACCTGCTCGGGGACAGGGCGCTCTACCTTCAGGCCTTCATGAACGTGCGCGAGGCCTACAGCCCCGACGGTCTGTTCAGCGCTGCCGGCGCGCAGACGATCAAGACCGTGTTGTCGCGCTTCAATCCCGAGATCCGCGGCGCCGATCTCGACACCAGCCTCACCTGGACCAACGAATTCGTCACCGCGTCTGCCGCGACCTTGAAATGACGACAAGCCCGCAGCCGGGCCCGCTGGCCGGCATCAAGGTGCTCGAGCTGGGCCAGCTCATCGCCGGGCCGTTCGCGGCGCGGGTGCTCGGCGAGTTCGGCGCCGAGGTGATCAAGATCGAGCCGCCGGGCGGCGGCGATCCCTTGCGCAGCTGGCGCAAGGTGCACGAAGGCACTTCCTTGTGGTGGTACGTGCAGTCTCGAAACAAGCAATCGGTGGCGGTCGACCTGCGCAAGCCCGCGGGTCAGGCCGTCGTGCGACGGCTGGCGCAAGAGGCCGACATCCTGATCGAGAACTTTCGCCCCGGCACGATGGAGCGCTGGGGCCTGGGCTACGAGGCACTGGCCGCCACCAATCCGGGCCTGATCATGATGCGGCTCTCGGGCTTCGGCCAGACCGGGCCGATGCGCGAGATGGCCGGATTCGGCGCGGTCGGCGAGGCGATGGGCGGCATGCGCTTCGTCAACGGCTTCATCGACCAGCCTCCGGCACGGCTCAACCTCTCGATCGGCGATTCGCTGACCGCGCTGCACGGCGTGATCGGCGCCCTGATGGCGCTGCACGAACGCAAGAGCAGCGGCCACGGCCAGGTGATCGACGTGGCCTTGTACGAGTCGGTCTTCAACATGATGGAAAGCCTGATTCCCGAGTACAGCTTCGACGGCACGGTGCGCCAGCGCATGGGCGCGCAACTGGCCGGCATCGTCCCTTCCAACACCTACCAGAGCCGCGACGGCGTGCACATCGTGATCGCCGCCAATGGCGACTCGATCTTCAAGCGACTGATGCGTGCGATGGCGCGCGACGACCTGGCCGACGATCCGCAACTGGCCGACAACGCCGGCCGCGTGAAGCGCCAGCAGGAGCTCGACGACACCATCGGCGCCTGGTGCGCGAGCCACGACGCGGCTGCGGTGATCGCGATGCTGCAATCCGCCGAAGTGCCGCACGGCAAGATCTTCAGCGCCGCCGACATCCACCACGACCCGCAGTACCGGGCGCGCGAGATGATCCTCGAAGGCACACTGCCCGACGGCCGGCCGCTCGCCATGCCCGGCATCGTGCCCAAGCTCTCGCGCACACCCGGCGAGATGAAGTCGCTCGGCCCGAAGCTCGGTGCGCACAGCGTCGAGGTGCTGCGACGGCACGGATACAGCGTAGAGGAGATTGCCGCGCTGCTGGCCAGCGGTGTGGTTCAAGGGGACATGCCATCGTGACCCTGCCCACCTACTTCATCTCCCACGGCGGCGGCCGCGCCGCTTCTAGACTAGTCTTGGACCTTCTTCCGCGAATACGCGAACAATCGTCACTCAGGGCGACGACTCAACCGCGCTCCGAAAGGCGTTCGGCAATGAACAAGAAAGTCTGCTTCGTCCGGACTATTTGTGGGTGGTTGTCTTGGTTCGGGGGGAGCCTGCCAGGCGCATGACACCCAGGGGACTGGGCGTCTTGGCGGCCGCGAACGC
>JAYSMB010000438.1:0-3852 GCA_043725065.1 Burkholderiales bacterium | reverse complement strand
CGCTTCAGGATCGCCGCGGCACGATCGACCGCCGTCTGCGACAGCGTCGCTCGCACCCCGTCGAACTCCGGCCCGCGCGTCGCGTCGAGCCCCATCCGCGAAGTCGTCCCGGATCCCGACGCCGACGGGTCGAGGGCGCTGCCTGGCAGGCCTTCGACCATCAGCAGATCGCGGTGCGGCTGGAAGTGCGTGGCGAGTGCCCACAAGACCTCGGCGTCGCGCGTCACGTCGACATCCGGATCGACCGCGATCACCGTTTTCAGATACGGATCCCAGCCGAGCAGGCCGAGCATCACCTGGCGGGCTTCGCCGGGGCGCGACTGGCGCAACGCTACGTAGGCGTGGAAGTGGGTTCCCGAGTTCGGATAGTGAAGGGCAGTAACGCCGGGGAAGCGCTCGCGCAGCTTTTCCGCCATCTCCGACTCGCGCGGGATCCGCGCCAGGTTCAGATGCTCGGCCGAGTTGCCTCCGAGGACGTCGACGAGCATGGCGCTCCGACGCCGCATGACTGTCTCGACGCGCAGCAGATTGTTCGTCGAGCGGTTCGACGAGTAGCCCGTGAACTCGCCGAACGGGCCTTCGTCGGCGTGCGCCGCCGGGTCGATCACGCCCTCGAGAACGATCTCTGCGGCGGCGGGAACGCGGATGCCGTAACGCGGCGTGCGGACCACGTCGAGCGGCTCACCGAACATTCCCGAGGCGACCTCGCGCTCATCGACACCGAACGGTACCCGCGCCGAAGCGGCGAGCATGAAGAGCGGGTGCGCGCCGATCACCATCGCGACCGGCATCGACTGGCCGCGCTCGCCGGCGATTCGCAGCAGCCGCCAGAGGTCGCCGCGCGAATGCAGGCTGGTTGCGAGCTCGGTCGTCGAGTGCAGCATCGAGCGGTGGTAGCTCAGGTTGCCGATGCCGGTGTCGGGGTGCTCGGAGACGATGATCGCATTGGTGATGTAAGGCGCCCGGTCGCTCGCGAAGTGCCTAAGCAGCGGCAGCGATGACAAATCGATGCCGTCCTGCGTTACTGTGTCGAGAACCGGTGCTGCCCGCACTTCGCGCATTCCGAAGCGGCCACGTGCGCGTTCCTGATAAGCGCGGTGGATGCCGGCCGGGTCGGTCCCGAGCAGCCTGGCGACGCGGGCTCGCGAAGCGAAGACATTAGTCGCCACGCGGACGCCGAGCGTGCCGACGTTGTCGAAGACGAGGACCGGATCGCGTCCCCCGTCGGCCATCTGCGCAGCGATCGCCGTAATGTCCCCTTCGGCGCTGACCGGCTCCCGGATCGTCAGGACATCGTCGGGGTGCTCGCCGCTGTAGCGCTGCAGGAAGCGCTGGAAGTCCTGCCCGTCGCTCGGCGCCGAGCTTGTCATCGTCGCGTTCCCGGCCTAGGCCGCGACCGCAGCCTTCGGTTGGACCGTGGCGTACGAATCGGTCAGGCGAAGCTGCGCTTCTTCGAGCGTTCGCGGCGGCGCACTCGTCTTGATTCCGGTCAGGCGAGCGATGTTGTTGCCCATGTAGTCTTCGAGGCCGTCTTCGTCGAGATCCATGCCCTGCGGCGCCGGCGAGCACAGCACTTCGAGCTCGCGCAGCCACATTCCGGGCTCGTTCGGCGGCGAATCGGTGCCGAAGACGATCTTCGAGCGCGGCAACTCCTTGGCGAATTCTACGATCCGCGACTGGAAGCACCAGCCCGATTCGCAGTACACGTTGGGCGTGTCCATCGCCATCCAGAATGACTCGAACGAGTAGTTGCCGCCGGTCTGGATGCCGAAGTGGCCGATGATGAAGTTGACCATCGGGAACTCGCGGATCACCGGATAGAACATCGTCGGGATCGTGTACGGACCGTCGCCGGTGTGGATCAGCACGATGACGTTGTGCTTGGCGCACATTTTCATGGCCGGGCGCAGCCAGTCGAGGGCACGGTCGGGCCGGTAGCCGTGCATATTGGCGTGCAGCTTCAGCATCTTGAAGCCGTATTCTTTGACATGGAACTCGAGCTCTGCGGCGCCGTTCTCCGGTCCCCAGCGTGGGTTGTAGGTGAAGTTGCCGATGAAACGGTCGGGATACTTCTGCGTCAGCTCAGCGATGTAGGCCATGTAGTCGCGGATGCCGTCGCGGCCCATCCGGTTGCCGTCGCGGTAGCCCGTGTTGCCGGGCGGTGGCTGGATGAAGCCCATGTCGATCCGGCGCGGCTTGCCGTTGATCATGTACGGGCCGTCCATCATCTTGATCATTCGCTCGCCGTTGAACGGCGTGCCGGTATGGCGCCAGGCCTCGTCGACGAGGTTGGTCGGGTGCAGGTGGGTGTCGATGATCACTTCGCGTCTCTCCAGTATTTCGTTGTGCGCGCAATTCAGGCGGGAAGGGCGCGCTGCGCCTCGAGGTCGGCGTGGACGATCTCGCGCGGATGACGCAGAAGCGCCTCGGCCTCTTCGCGCGTCCTGGGTGGCGGGCTCGGCTCGATGCCGACCATTCGCGCCAAGTTGTTGCCGAGGTAGTCTTCGAGCGTGTCTTCGTCGAGGTTCAGCCCTTGCGGCGGCTCGTGCGTGAGCACCTCGAGCAGGCGCAGCCACATGCCAGGCTCGTTCGGCGGCGTGTCGGAGCCGTAGAGGATCTTGTGCTTGGGCAGGTCCTTGGCGAATTCGACGATCCGCGACTGCAGGCACCAGCTCGATTCGCAATAGACGTTCGGCGCGTCCATCGCCATCTGGAACGGCTCGAAGACGTAGACACCGCCGGTCTGCACGCCGAAGTGGGCGAGGATGAAATCGACCATTGGGAACTCGCGGATCAGCGGATACCACTCGGTCGGGATGCTGTACGGCCCGTCGCCGGTGTGCAGCTTGACGATGAGGCCGAGCTCGGCGCATTTCTTCATCGCCGGGCGCAGCCAGTCGAGCGCGCGGTCGGGGCGGTAAGCATGCATGTTGGCCTGCAGCTGCACCATCCGAAAGCCGTGTTCCTTGGCGTGGAACTCGATCTCCGCGGCGCCGTTGGCGGTGCCGTAGCGCGGGTTGTAGACAAAGCAGCCAATGAAGCGATCGGGATACTTCTGCACCATCTCGACCGTGTACGCCATGTAGGCGCGGATCGCGTCACGGCCGGTCAGGTCGCCGTGGCCGTCGGTGTAGATGGTGTTGCCTTGCGGCGGCTGGATGAACGCCATGTCGACACGGCGCGGCTTGCCGCAGATCGTGTAGGGGCCGTCGAGCATCTTGATCAGCCGCTCGCCGGTGAACGGATCGCCGTCGTGGCGCCACGCCAGGTCGACCAGGTTGGTGGGATAGCAACTCGTGTCGATGATCATAAGGAAACCTTCGCTTAAGGCAGCGCGCCGGCCACGGCAGGCACGCAATTGCTGAGCATGCTCGCACCTTCGACTTGATCGGTAAACCGGCTGAGTTGTATATATCTATCGGGTTTTCAGATGAGCCATGCGTCAATCGTTGACAACCGACGACTGGCGGAATCAGTGTCCACACTGATGTTGACAATCCATGGGGCGTGCGTCCCATGATCCACCGGACAACTTTGTCGAGCCAGGGAACATGCTCCGAACACTTCGCCTCGGCGTGCTGACGCCGTCATCCAACACTGCGCTCGAACCGCTGACGAGCGCACTGGCCGCCGCCGTCCCGCGCTGCAGCGCCCATTTCTCGCGCTTCAAGGTCACCGAGATCGGGCTGTCGAAGCAAGCGCTCGGCCAATTCGACGATAGCAAGATCCTCGCCGCCGCCGAGTTGCTGGCCGGGGCGGCAAGTCGATGCCGTACTCGGTGGCGCTCGAGTTCATGCCGGTCATCAGCCCGGCCTTCGCCGACAGCGGCGGCGAGCCCGAGGCGGCGGTCTT
>JAYSMB010000437.1:0-2070 GCA_043725065.1 Burkholderiales bacterium | reverse complement strand
CGCCGAGTTCGGATCGTTGGTACGCGCCATCGCGACGGTGCCGCGCTGATTGGTCAGGCCGTTCCTGCTTTCGAGACCGATCGGCGGGCGGGTGGCCTTTTCCTTCAGGTCCGGGGTCATGCCACCGCCCTGAATCATGAAGTTGGCGATCACGCGATGGAAGACCGTGCCGTTGTAGTGACCGGCCTTCACGTACTGCAGGAAATTCTCGACCGTCTTCGGTGCCTTGGCGGCGTCGAGCTCGACGACGATGTCGCCCTCCGAGGTGACGAGCTTGACCTTCTGCGCCAAAGCGGGTGCCGCCGCAGCGAGCGAAAGCGCGGCAAGCATGGCCATCAGCGTGCGGGAAATGAGTCTTGGCATGGTGTCTCCGAAGTCAACGTTTCAGGGTGGAGCTCGCTCGGGCGGCGACGGCCGGCGCGCTGGCAGCGCCCTTGCCGGCCCCTGGTGCAGCCAACTGGCGTACCAGTTCGAGCTTGCGCGGCAGGGCGCTGTTTCCCGGCTCGAGTTTGAGCGCTTTCGCGTACGCCTGGCCGGCGAGCATGGCGTAGACGTCGCCGAGATTCTCCTGCGCCGTCGCGTAGCCGGGATTCAGGCGCAGCGATTCTTCCAGCTCGGCGCGGGCCTTGCCGTACTCGCCTGCCGCGGCGTGAAGCGCAGCGAGGTTGTTGTGCGGCTCGGCGAGCTCCGGGTAGTCCTGCGTGAGTTGTTGCAGCAAGGCGGCGGATTCGCCGCTGCGCCCCGAATCCGCGAGCACGACCGACTTCAGGAAGCGCATTTGCGCGTCCTTCGGCTTGCCAGCGAGGTACTTGTCGGCAAGGTCGAGGGCGGCCGTGGATTGGCCCGCATGATGCAGCCGCGTCACTTCGCTCAACTCGTCGGCCAGCGCGGCATGAGCCACGCCGGCGCAGGCCAGCAGAAGGAAGCAAAGAAGGGCGGTGAATGCGGCGAGCGCTCGGAGATGCATCGACTGATGGAAGGCCCGAATGGCGCCTTGCTGTGCACGTTGCCCCGAGCCTGCGAATCGCGCGGAAGAGGGCCGCTATACTGATTCGATTGTAGGGCACGCATGCGTCGCGGCACCTCTCAGCGGCGCTAGCTGCGCGCCGGTTCCGGCCCATGACACTCCGAATTCACAACACCCTGTCGCGGGCGACCGAGGCCTTCGTGCCGATCGAGCCAGGCCATGTCCGCCTCTATGTCTGCGGCATCACGATCTACGACCATTCCCACATGGGCCATGCGCGCTTCATGATGGCCTTCGACATCGCCCAGCGCTGGATGAAGACGCTGGGATACCGCGTGACCTACGTGCGCAACGTCACCGACATCGACGACAAGATCATCAAGCGCGCGCTCGAGCGCGACATTCCGATTCGTACCTTGACCGAGCAGATGATCACGGCCATGCACGAGGATGCCGACCAGCTCGGCATCGAGCGTCCGACCCACGAACCGCGCGCGACGCAGTACGTGCCGCAGATGCTCGAGATGATCGCCACGCTCGAGAAAAAGGGCTTCGGCTACCGCGCCAGCAGCGGCGATGTGAACTTTTCAGTACGCAAGTTCCCCGGCTACGGCAAGCTCTCGGGCAAGTCGATCGACCAGTTGCGCGCCGGCGAGCGCGTCGCCGTGCTCGACGCCAAGGCAGACCCGCTCGACTTCGTGATGTGGAAGGCGGCCAAGGCAAGCGAGCCCGACGACGCCAAGTGGCCCAGCGAGTTCGGCGTTGGCCGGCCCGGCTGGCACATCGAATGCTCCGCCATGTGCAAGGCCTTGCTCGGCGAGCACTTCGACATCCATGGCGGTGGCCAGGATCTTCAATTCCCGCATCACGAAAACGAGATTGCGCAAAGCGAAGCTGCCAGCGGCGGACCCTTCGCCAACGTCTGGATGCACAACGGGCTGCTCAACGTCGACAACGAGAAGATGTCGAAGTCGCTCGGCAACTTCTTCACCATCCGCGATGTGCTCAAGCGCTACGACGGCGAGACGATCCGCTTCTTCATGCTGCGCACCCACTACCGCAGCCCGTTCAACTTCAGCGACTTGAATCTCGACGACGCGAAG
>JAYSMB010000436.1:0-7914 GCA_043725065.1 Burkholderiales bacterium | reverse complement strand
CTGGGCCGCCGGCGTCGCCGTCGTCGCCGCACTGGTCACCGGCTGGATCGCCGGGCGCCTGTCGTGGGGCGCGACGCTCGGCTTCCTGATGGCGTTCTGGATCGTCGCGGCGATCGCCACCGACGTGTGGGAGCGCGTCCGCCCCGGCGGCGGCATGCGCGGCGGCATCGTCGGTCGGATTCGCCTTCTGCCGCGGGCGATGGTCGGCATGATGGTGGCGCACCTCGGCGTCGCCGCGTTCGCATTTGGCGTGAGCATGGTCAAGACCTACGAGGTCGAGCGCGACGTCAGGATGATCTCGGGCGACACCACCGAGATCGCCGGCTACGTGTTCACCTTCGGCGGCGTGAAGAACATCGACGGGCCGAACTACGACGGCGTGCAGGGCCGCTTCGACGTGACCCGCGACGGCCGGCCGGTGGTCACGCTGAGGCCCGAAAAGCGCATCTACCGGGTCCAGCGCAACCCGATGACCGAGGCGGCGATCGATCCGGGTCCGACCCGCGACCTCTACGTCTCGCTCGGCGAGGAGGTCGATGGCGGCGCCTGGATCGTGCGCGTCTACTTCAAGCCCTTCATCGACTGGATCTGGGGCGGCTGCCTGCTGATGGCGCTCGGCGGCGTACTGGCCCTGAGCGACCGCCGCTATCGCGCCAGGAAGCGGCAGGCGGAGAACGTGTCCGCGCCGGTCGGAGCGACGGCGTGACGACCTCGCCGGACGGGAGGGCCGTGGCCAGGCGCTTGTTCGCCGCGCTGCTGCTGGCGCTGGCGGTCGGCACGGTCTCGGCCGCGGACGCACCGCCGGCCGCTGCCGACCCGGCGATCGAGGCGCGCATGCTGCGCATCACGGGCGAATTGCGCTGCCTCGTCTGCCAGAACCAGACCATCGCCGATTCGCATTCCGACCTGGCTGGCGACCTTCGCGAGGAAGTGCGTGTCATGCTGCGCAAGGGGCAGAGCGATGCCGAGGTGGTTCGCTTCATGACCGATCGCTATGGCGACTTCGTGCTCTATCGCCCGCCGGTCAAGCCGACGACCTGGCTGCTCTGGTTCGGGCCCGCGGTGCTGATGGTCGGCGGTACGGCGCTCCTCCTGCTGCTCATTCGCCGCCGCACCCGCCTCGCCGACGACCGCTTCGAGGCCGACGAGGAAGAGTCCGACGAGCCCGCGCTGGCCGACGCGGCGCTGCGACCGTGAGCGCGTTCTACCTGCTTGCCCTGGCGCTCGGCGTACTGGCCGCGGCGATGCTCGCGCGGCCTCTGTGGTGGCCCTTCGGCGCGGCCGGTCGATCCGGGTCGGGCGACCAGGTGCAGGCGCTGGCGCGCCAGATCAGGCAACTCGGCGAACTGCATGGCGTCGGTGCGCTCGGCGCCGAGGCCTACGCGGAGGGCAAGGCGCTGCTCGAGCGCAAGCTGCTCGCGGCCGTGACCGGCGCCGACGATGCGCCCGCTGTGCAGGCGAGGCCGGCGCCATCGCCACGCCTGGCGGCGGGGCTGGCGGCTTTCCTGCTCGTGATCGCCGGCGCCGGCTACCTTCGGTTCGGCGCGCCGACGCATCTCGACCTCGGGCCCGGGTCCGGAGCCGGCAGCCTGGCCCGCGCTGCCGGCAGCGGCGAAGCGGCCGAGCCGAGCGAGGTGGCCGCGTCGGCACCGCATGCCCTCGTGCCGGAGCAGGTGGCGGCGATGGTCGATCAACTGGCCGAGCGCCTGAAGACGAAGCCCGACGACGGCGACGGCTGGCTGATGCTCGCCCGCTCGCAGGTCGTGCTGGGCAAGCATGCGCAGGCGGTCGAATCGTTCAAGCAAGCGGCGCGTTTGCGACCGGACGATGCCAACCTGTTTGCCGACTTTGCCGACGCGAAGGCCATGGCCGACGGTCGAAGTCTCGAAGGCGAGCCGACCAAGCTGGTCCAGCGCGCTCTACAACTCGACGCGAACAACCCGAAGGCGCTGGCGCTCGCAGGGACCGCGGCCTTCGACCGGCGCGACTACGCTGGCGCGGTCACCTACTGGGAACGCCTGGTCAAGCTCGAGCCCGCCGACGCCGGCTACGCGCAGCAAGTGCGTGGCGGCATCGCCGAGGCGCGCCAGTTGGCCGGCATGCCCCAGGCGACGACCTCGACCGCCGACAGCGCGCCCGGGCTCCTGGCGGCCAGCGTCAGCGGCACCGTCGAACTGGCGCCGGCACTGAAGGGCCGCACCAGCCCGGACGACACCGTGTTCGTGTATGCCCGCGCGGTCGAGGGGGCGCGCATGCCGCTTGCTATCCTTCGCAAGCAGGTTCGCGACCTGCCGCTGCGCTTCACGCTCGACGACGACATGGCGATGTCGCCGGACGCCAAGCTGTCGGGTGCGTCGCGCGTCGTCGTCGGCGCTCGCATCTCGAAGAGCGGCGACGCCATGCCACGCCCCGGCGATCTGCAGGGCCAACTCGATGCCGTCGCCGTCGGCGACCGGCAACTGAAGGTGGAAATCAACCAGGAAGTGAGCAGGTAGTTCGAGACGCGCCGCGGCGCCAACCTCGAGCCAGGCCCGAACGCCATGGAATACCACCTACTGATCTACGTCGCCGTGATCCTGGGCCTGCTGCTGCTCTACATGCGGCGGCACAAGCGCAAGGAGCGCGTCTACGTCGAGGACCTCAAGCTGGCGATGGCGCTCGGCCTGACCGAGCCGCAATCGCTGCACCCGGTGATCGATCCGCTGCGCTGCATCGGCTCAGGCTCATGCGCCCGCGCCTGCCCGGAGCAGGCGATCGGCATCATCAACGGCAAGGCGGTGCTGACCAACGGCGCCCATTGCATCGGCCACGGCGCCTGCCTGACGGCGTGCCCGGTCGAGGCGATCAAGCTGGTGTTCGGCACCGAGAAGCGCGGCGTCGACATTCCCAACGTGCGGCCCAATTTCGAGTCGAACGTGCCGGGCATCTTCATCGCCGGCGAGCTCGGCGGCATGGGCCTGATCCGCAAGGCGGCCGAGCAGGGGCGGCAGGCGGTGGACTCGATTCGAAACCGCAAGGTCGCCGTGAAAACCGATTTCGACCTGGTCATCGTCGGCGGCGGTCCGGCCGGCCTCTCGGCCGGCTTGTCGTCGATCGAGCACGGTCTGCGTTACAAGCTGATCGAGCAAGAGGATTCGCTCGGCGGCTCGGTCTACCACTACCCTCGCAACAAGATCGCCATGACGGCGCCGGTCAAACTGGCCCTGATCGGCTCGGTGAACATGGGCGAGATCCAGAAGGAGAAACTGCTCGAGTTCTGGCACGACGTCGTCGCCAAGACCGGGTTGCAGATCTCGCTTTCGGAGCGGATGAACAACGTCGAGCGCAAGGACGACGGCAGCTTCATCGTGCACAGCAGCAAGGGCGCGTATTCGACGGGCTCGGTGCTGCTGGCGATCGGGCGGCGAGGCTCGCCGCGCAAGCTCGACGTGCCGGGCGAGGAAACGTCGAAGGTCGTCTACCGGCTGATCGATGCCGAGCAATACAGGAACATGGCCGTGCTCGTGGTCGGCGGCGGCGACAGCGCGCTCGAGGCGGCGATCGCGCTCTCCGAGCAGCCGGGAACGACGGTGACGTTGAGCTATCGCAGCGAGGCCTTCGCCCGCGTCAAGGCGAAGAACCGGCATCGCCTCGAAGAGCAGGAGCGTGCCGGCCGGATCCGGGTGATGCTGAAGTCGGAGATCGCGTCGATCCAGCAGAAGAGCGTGACCGTCGAGGGCAGCGATGAGGAGCTGCCGAACGACGCGGTCATCGTCTGCGCCGGCGGCCTGCTGCCGACGCCGCTGCTGAAGCAGGTGGGCATCGAGTTCGAGACCAAGTACGGAACGGCCTAGGCTCTGCCCGGCCAGGCCGTGTCACCCCTTGGGTGAATAGGCCATGCACCAGCCGTTTGGCGAGACTTCTCCGTCGACGATCGCGCAGTTGCCCTTGCCCGATGGAGCGGCCGAGTAGAGGCGACAGGTTGCACAGCTCTTGCCGTCCTTCGGCCTCTCCTGGTAGGAAAAGTCCCGCTTGTCGGCCTTGGCCGCGTTCGCCCTGACGGGCCAACCGACGATGCTCACGATCGACGCGCCGAGCAACAGGCGGGTGCCTCGCATCAGGCCGAAGCGACGAGTGGTGAATTCGTCCTGGGAGTCCATCTCGATATCTCCTCTTCGAATCGGGCGTCGTGCCCGCATCGTCCCCGTCTCAGAAGGGGAACCAGGCGACGAGGTACAACGTGTTGTTGTCCTTGGCATTGCGCCCGAAGCCGTCGTAGTTCGTGCGTCCGCCGTTGAACTTCTGGTAGGCCGTGTACTGAAGCGACAGGCGACGGTCGCGCCATGGCAGCCAGTTGAGCTCGACGATGACCGCCGAGCTGTCGGGGCGCCCGTTGGCGCTTCCGTTGACCGCCTCGCCGGTGCTGTAGAGGCCCGCGTCGGCGTCACCATGGATGCGCTGGTAGCCGAGGGTGACGCCGTACTTCGTCAAGTAGTAGTACGTCAGCTTCGCGCTCAGGCTGTCGAGCCGGTTGCTCGGGTTCGCCGAGCCCTCCGCAGCGAACGTTCCCCTCAGATCCTGCTTCTCACGGATGTAGGCGACCTGGCCGCTGAACCGGTGGGTGTCGGTGATGTACTGGTACTGCGCGTCGATCCCGAGGTCTCGGAACTTGTCGGTCAGGCCGGTCGGCGCGGTCGGCTCGGGGTACTTCTTCGCGATGAAGCCGAAGGTGCCGACCATCGCGGATTGAGTGCCTTCGTCCCACTCGTTTTGCAAGGCGAGTCGCCAGTAGGGCGCGGTACCGGAGAGGGTCGCTGCCTCGCTGCGGTCGATCCCGGCGCGAAGGATCGAGAACACGCCGTCGGCCGTGCGATAGCCGCCGAGCTCCGCGTACACGGTCTGGTTCCACATCGAATACGCCGATAGACCGGCGACCTGCTGCGCCAGGCCTTCCTGGATCAGGAGCGAAGCCGACGGGGTCGGTGCGACGGAGGAACTGGCGAAGGGAAAGCCCCAGACCGGCGTCGCGTTGTAGATGTCGGACATCGTCGGGTTGTTGTTCAGGCTCAGCCCGTACATGACGTCGAGGCGCTCGCCCCTGTATCGATCGGCCAGGCGCAACTCCGTGTTGTCGATCGAGCTGTGGTGTTCGATCCCGTCGTACGTCCATTGCGTGAAGGTGCCGACGTGCTCGGCGAGCCGGCCGGCCAGAAACACGCTGAATTGCTGCAGCGTTGCCTCGTTTTGCTTGGGGAAGCTGCTGTCGTCGGTGCCGGCAGCCGGGTCGACCCTGGCACCGGCGGCGTGAGACAGCGCGGCCTGCACGAATCCGGCCAGCGGCACCAGCGGCGGCTCGCCATCCCTTGCGAAGGACACCACCGGCCGGTCGCCGGTGGCCGGCTTGATCAAGGTATAGCCGCCGAGCTTGAAGTTTCGACCGACTGTGGTCAGCTCGAGCCAGCTGAGGTGGCAGGAGACGCACTCCAACCCTGTCTGTCGCGCGAAGCTCGGTACGGCGTTGGCGTCAGCGAAGCAGGCGAACACCCCTCCGAACGCCGAAAAGAGAAGCGCAAGGCGCCTCGTAGTCGTCCTCATGAGTCCCTCCGTTACGCCCGAATCGAGACTGGGTGTCAGGTGAGCGCGAGCCCAGACTAGGCGCGTGTAAGGACTGCAACAAGGGAATGCGTCCGATATTCGTTTAGGTTTCTTCGCTACGCCGCGGGGGTGCCGAGCACACTTTCTTAAGACGACCTTAAGCTTTCATGTGCTCTGTGATTCGAGCGTGCAGGAGTACCGAAAACGAGGGACTCTCGGCGCGTCCCCGGGTCGGTGACCGGGCTGCGCGCGAGGAGGGTCACGCCGTCGAAGATCTTGTCGATGCGTCGTTCGGCACTGTCTCCGAGGACTCCGCCGCGTCGCGGCGGAGTGCGCTACCAATCCTCCTTGACCGCCAAGGCGACCTCGCGGCCGATGGCGCCGCGCGCCGCCAGCCAGGCGGTGAGCGTCCCGGCCGCGACGACCGCGGCACACAGCGTGCCGAGGCGCAGCCAGGGCAGCAGCAGATCCATCGTCCAGTGAAAGCTCTGCGGATTGACGACCTTGACGAGCACGGCACTGACGGCGATGCCGAGGCCGAGACCGAGCACCGCGCCGACGCCGGTCCAGACCGCGCCCTCGGCGGCGACGACGGCGACGATCTGGCGCCGCGTCAGTCCGAGGTGCGAGAGCAGGCCGAACTCCTTGCGCCGCGCCAGCACCTGCGCCGAAAAGCTGGCGGCGATGCCGAACAGGCCGATCGCGATCGCCACCGCCCGTAGCCAGTAGGTGACGGCGAAGCTGCGGTCGAAGATGCGCAGCGACAGGGCGCGGATCTCGCGCGGCGCCGCGAACTCGAGCAGCGCGCCGTCGTAGCCGAGCTCGCCGGCGAGACGGCGCAGCGACGTCTCGACGGCGCTCGTGCTCGCGCCGGGCTCGAGCCAGAGCGCGACGTCGTTGATGCGCTCGTCGCCGGTCAGGCGTCGCCAGTCGCCAGCGTCGAGCACGATGGCGCCGTGCTGCCGCGCATAGTCGCGCCAGACGCCGCGCACGAACACCTCGGCGCGGGTGCCGTTCGGCAAGGGCAGGGCGAAGCGCTCGCCGGCGCGCGCGCCGTAGAGGCTGACCACCGCTTCGCTGACGTAGATCGCGATGCTGCCGGGCGGCGTGTCGACCAGCTCGCCGGCCAGCGGCAGGCTCTGCGCCGGATCGGCGAGCGGCCGCGAGATGACGGCCACCGCGGGCCGCGAGGCGTCGAAGCTCACCGGCACGACGCGTTGCGCATCGGCGCGTCGCACGCCCGGCAGTTGTGCGGCGAGCGCCGGCATTCGCGGCGGCAAGGTCGCGAGGTCGCCGCCGCCCGGGCCGATCGCGGCGCGCGCGTAGAGGTCGGCCGGCAATACCGTGTCGAGCCAGTGCGTTACGGCGTCGCGAAAGCTCGCCACCATCACCGTCAGCGCGACCGACAGCGCCAGGCTGGCGACGACGCCCGCCACCGCGATCGTCGCGCTGTCGCGGTCGTGGCGGGCCCGCTCGATGGCGAGCAGGGCGAGCGGCCCGCGCGGCGGCGCGACCGCGGCCAGCAGCAGGCCGACACCGCCCGGCACGCAGGCGATGCCGCCGATGAGCAGGCTGGCGACCGATGCGTAGGCAGCGAGCGGCAGGCCTTCGATCGGCGGCAATGCGGCCAGCGCCACGCCGGCAGCGATCAGCGCAACGCCGAGCAGCAACGAGCCGTGGCCGGGGCGCGCCGAGCCGAGGCCCTTCAACGCCTGCGCCGGCGCGATGCGCTGCGCGGCGCGCGCCGGCAACCAGCCGCCGACCAGCGCGGCGACGATGCCGAGCCCGCCGTAGAGGACAGCGCCACCGGCGTCGAAACGCAGCGCCGGCGCGACGCCGGGGAAATAGCCGCCGCCGAGGTCGCCGCCGAACAGGCGCAGCGCAAGGGCGGCGAGCACCGTGCCCAGCGCGAGCCCGAGCACGCTGCCGGCGATGCCGAGCACGGCCGACTCGCCGAGCACCAGGGCGAGCCGGCCGCGTGCCGACAGGCCGAGCACGCCGAGCAGGGCGAGTTGCTGCTGCCGCTTGGCGACCGAGAGCGAGAGGATCGAGAAGACGAGGAAGGCGCCGGTGAACATCGCGACGAGCGCGAGCACCGTGAGGTTGACGCGGTAGGCGCGCGACACGTTCGAAACGCGCTGCACCGCCTCGCCCGGCGCCGCCGCGCGCACGCCGGCGGGCAGCGCCAGCTCGCGCACGACGCGCTCGCGATCGGCGCCCGGCACGAGCCGGACGTCGATGCGCGAAAGCCGGCCCGTCATGCCGAGCACGACCTGCGCGCCGGCGATGTCGAGCACCGCGAGCGGCGGCCCGCCGGTGGCGACGCTGCCGGCGACGCGC
>JAYSMB010000435.1:0-4747 GCA_043725065.1 Burkholderiales bacterium | reverse complement strand
AGCGTGCCGCCGGCGACGTACTCCATGACCAGATAGGGCTCGACCGGATCGGGCACCGCGTCGAAGATCTGCACCACGTTCGGGTGCTGAAGCTTGCCGACGAGGGCGGCCTCGGCGGCGAAAAAGCGCTCCGAGTAGTGGCCGTCGACCGGATCGGCCGCGGTCGAGGCGCGCACCCGCTTGATCGCGACATTGCGGCCCTGGAAGTCGTCGAAGCCGAGAAACACTTCGCTGGTCGCGCCGTCGCCGAGGCGGCCGAGGATGCGGTACTTGCCGATCTGCGTCGGCATCGTCTTGGCTTCCGGCAGGGCGAAGGGGGGTGCGATGAGGGTGGCTGCGGAGGACATCGCTGGTAGGCGCTGGGGAGGGCATTCTTGCACCGGCGTGTGAGCAGAAGTACGCCGCAGACGCCGGCGGCTTTGCCTTATCTCACAGTCTCGACCGACTTCGCGCCGGGCGGCGCGGGCGCTCCTGTCGTACGGGCCGACCGCTCGAGACCCGCCTCGTAGAATTCACCGATGACCCGGGCCCGTGACGAATTGCTCGATGCCCTGCGTGCCGCGATGGAAGAGGTGAGCCCCGGCAATACGCTCGCCGCGGTGTTCGAGACGCCGCGCCAGGCCTCGCACGGCGACCTGGCCTGCACGGCGGCGATGCCTCTGGCCAAGTCGCAGCGGAGAAATCCGCGCGAAGTCGCCGCCGAACTGATCGCCGCGCTGCGCACCAAGACCGCGGTCGAACGCTGGGTCGAAGCCATCGACGTGGCCGGCCCGGGCTTCATCAATCTGCATCTTCGTGCCGCCGCGCGGCAGCGCATCGTCGTCGAGGTCCTCGAGAGCGGCTCGGGATTCGGCCAGCGCGCGCGGCACGACGCCGAGCCGGTCATCGTCGAGTTCGTGTCGGCCAATCCGACCGGGCCGCTGCACGTCGGCCACGCGCGCCAGGCCGCGCTCGGCGACGCGATCTGCAACCTGCTCGAGACGCAGGGCCGGAAGGTCGTGCGCGAGTTCTACTACAACGATGCCGGCGTGCAGATCGCCACGCTCGCCGCTTCGGTCGAGGCGCGCCTCGCCGGCCTCGCGCCGGGCGACCCGGGCTGGCCCGAGAACGCCTACAACGGCGACTACATCGCCGATATCGCCGCTGATTTCAAGGCCGGCAAGGCGGTGAAGGCCGACGACCGTGCGTTCACCGCGTCGGGCCGCGCCGACGACCACGACGGCATCCGCGAGTTCGCAGTCGCCTACCTGCGCCACGAGCAGGACCTCGACCTGGCCGCCTTCGGCGTTCGCTTCGACAACTACTTCCTCGAATCGAGCCTGTACTCGAGCGGGCGGGTCGAAGCGACGGTCGAGCGGCTGGTCGCCTCCGGCAAGACCTTCCAGGAAGGCGGCGCGCTCTGGCTGCGCAGCACCTCCTTTGGCGACGACAAAGACCGCGTCATGCGCAAGTCCGACGGCACCTACACCTATTTCGTGCCCGACGTCGCCTATCACCTGGCCAAGTTCGAGCGCGGCTTCCACAAGGCCATCAACATCCAGGGCACCGACCACCACGGCACGATCGCGCGGGTTCGCGCCGGGCTGCGGGCAGCCGGCATGGGCGTGCCCGAGACCTATCCTGACTACGTGCTGAACACCATGGTGCGGGTCGAGCGAGGTGGCGAGGAAGTGAAGATTTCCAAACGCGCCGGCGGCTATGTGACCTTGCGCGACTTGATCGACTGGACCAGCAAGGACGCGGTCCGCTTCTTCATGCTGAGCAGGAAGGCCGACACCGAGTTCACCTTCGACGTCGACCTCGCCTTGAAGCAGAACGACGAGAACCCTGTCTTCTACGTCCAGTACGCGCATGCCCGCATCTGCTCGGTGATCGAGCAGTTCACGGCCCACGGCGGCGACGCGTCGCAGTTCGCCGCGGCCGACCTCGCACGGCTCCAGGCGCCCAGCGAAACGGCGCTGCTGCGCAAGCTCGCCGACTACCCCGAGGTGCTCACCGGCGCGGCGGCCAGCCTCGCGCCGCACGAGGTCGCGTTCTATCTGCGCGAACTCGCCGCGGCCTTTCACAGCTACTACGGCGCCGAGCGCTTTCTCGTAGCCGACACCGACCTGGCGAACGCTCGCCTCGCACTTCTTGCGGCGACGCGCCAGGTCATCCGCAACGCGCTCGCGGTGCTCGGCGTCAGCGCGCCCGAGCGAATGGACAGAGAACCGGAACCGGCATGAAATCACCACACCCCCGCGGCCAGCGCGGCGGCTTCCTCATCGGCCTTGTCATCGGCCTGCTGATCGGCCTGGCACTCGCGCTCGGCGTCGCGTTGTATGTGACGAAAGCGCCCAATCCCTTCGTCAACAAGGTCCAGCCGCGCCCGCCCGGACAGGACGCGGCAGAGATCGAACGCAACCGCAATTGGGATCCGAACAGCGCGCTCGCCGGCAAGAACCCGGCGCCGAACGCCGCGTCGGCCTCTGCGCCGCAAGGCGGCGTGCTGCCTCCGACGGCCAGCGTGGCGCCGACGCTGACGGCACCGACCGTGATCGATCCGATGCTGCCGAGCGCGGCCAGCGCGGCGCGGCCGCAGCGCCCGGCGTCGAGTGCGAGCGCCAGCGCCGCCGCCAGCGCGCCGGCGAGCAAGGCGTCGCAAAGTCTGGCCGCCGGCGCCGACCCGTTTTCGTATTTCGTGCAGGCAGGCGCCTTCGCCCGCGGCGAGGACGCCGAACAACAGCGCGCCAAGCTCGCGCTGCTCGGCGTCGAGAGCAAGCTCACCGAGCGCGAGCAAGGCGGACGGACGGTCTACCGCGTTCGCGTCGGTCCGTTCGAGAAGAAAGAAGACGCCGATACCGCCAAGGAAAAACTCGGCGCTGCCGGCGTCGACTCGGCCCTCGTCCGAGTCCAGAAATAGGATCTCACCGATGACGCTAGCCCGGCGCGACTTCTCGATCGGCCTCCTCGGCGCCGGCTTCGGCGCCGGGTTTGCGGCGCTTCCGACTCAGGCACAACCCAAATGGCCGGCCGAAGGCGTCCACTACATTCGCCTCGAGCAGCCCTTGCCGGCCACTACGCGCGGCAAGATCGAGGTGATCGAGTTCTTCTGGTACGAATGCCCGCACTGCAACGCGTTCGAGCCCTCGCTCGAAGCCTGGTCGGAAAAGCTGCCGCCCGATGTCGTGCTGCGCCGCGTGCCGGTCTGGTTCCAGGAAATGCCGTTCGCCGCACAGCAGCGCCTGTACCACACGATCGAGACTTTGGGCCTGATCCCGACCCTGCACCGGCGCGTCTTCGCGACCATCCACAACGACCACGCCCGCCTGCGCACGCCCGAGGACATCGCCGCGTTCGCGCTCAAGAACGGCGTCGACCCGATCAAGTTCATGTCGACCTACGGCTCGCCCGAGGTGACGGCGCTGACCGTGCAGGCGCGCCAGCTGACCGACGCCTACAAGATCGACGCGGTGCCGGCGATGGGCGTGCAGGGCCGCTACTACACGAACGGCAATCTGGCCAATGCCGGCCTTCCGGCCAAGGGTCCCGCGGTTGGCAACGAGCGCCTGCTCGGCGTCGTCGACGCGCTGGTCGCCCGGATTCGCAAGCCGGGCTGAGCGACCCGCCGGGCACGAATCGGGCCAGCCGGCCCCGGCCGGCGTGAGATTCGCCCGCTTGCGGGCCCGCATTTCGTGATGCCTCTCATAGAATGGCCTGCAAGTTTCATGCCGCTACGCGGAATCGCCTGCCTCTCTCCGAATCGCCCGTGCCTCGCCGTTCCGCCCGCCCTGCCGCCCTGCTCTCGTTCGCAATCCTCGCCCTGGTCGGGGCGCCGGCGTTCGCCGAGAAGGCGGATCGCTTCAAGGACCTGAACATCGAGGCCGACCTGCCCGGCAAGATCGACCTGCTCAACCAGTTCGTCGTCTTCAACGGCAACGTCGTCGTCACCAAGGGCACGATGATCATCCGTGCCGCGCGCATCGAGGTACGCGAGACGGCCGACGGCTATCACACGGCGGTCGCCTTCGGCACGCCGGCCCAGCACGCGATCTTCCGGCAGAAGCGCGACGCGCCCGACGAATTCATCGAAGGCGACGCCGAGCGCCTCGAGTACGACCAGAAGTCGGACGTGATCCGTTTCGTCAACAACGCCACGGTGCGGCGCCTGCGTGGCGCGACCCAGGCCGACGAGATCGCCGGCAACCTCGTCACCTACGACAGCACGACCGAGGTCTTCAATGTCTCGGGTGGCGCGCCGGCGACCGCCACCAACCCCGGCGGCCGGGTCCGCGCGGTGCTGGTGCCCAAGGAAGGCAGCGCGGCGGCGGCAGAAGCGGCGAAAGCGGCCAGCACGGTTTCGGCCGGCACCACCTTGAAGATCACGCCGGCGATCAAGGAGCCCGCCAAGTGAGCGCCGCCGCGCCGAACGCGGTCCATCGCCTGGAGGCGCGCGGCCTGCGCAAGTCCTACGGCTCGCGCACTGTCGTCGACGACGTTCGTCTGGCGGTGAAGAACGGCGAGGTGGTCGGCCTGCTCGGGCCGAACGGCGCCGGCAAGACGACCAGCTTCTACATGATCGTAGGCCTGGTGCGCGCCGACGCCGGCCAGATCACGATCGAGGGCCAACGCGTCGAGCGGCTGCCGATCCACCAGCGTTCCCGGTTGGGGCTGTCGTACCTTCCGCAGGAGGCCTCGATCTTCCGCAAGTTGACGGTCGAGGAAAACATCCGCGCCGTGCTGGAACTGCAGATCGATGCGACCGGCC
>JAYSMB010000434.1:0-1988 GCA_043725065.1 Burkholderiales bacterium | reverse complement strand
GTCCGGCCTGCGAGCGGTGCAGAACACGATCGGCGGCATGAACTCGATCCGCGACCAGATCCAGGAAACCTCGAAGCGGATCAAGCGGCTCGGCGAATCCTCGCAGGAGATCGGCGAAATCACCGAGCTGATTTCCGACATTACGGAGCAGACGAACGTGCTGGCGCTGAACGCCGCGATCCAGGCGGCTTCGGCGGGTGAAGCAGGTCGCGGTTTCTCGGTGGTGGCCGAGGAAGTGCAGCGACTGGCCGAACGCTCGGCCGACGCGACGCGTCAGATCGCGGCGCTGGTCAAGACGATTCAGACCGATACCCAGGACGCCGTCGGCGCCATGGAACGATCGACCCAGGGCGTGGTCGAGGGAACGCGACTGTCCGACGCGGCGGGTACGGCGCTCGGCGAGATCGACAAGGTGACGCGCCAGCTGACCGACCTGGTCACCAGCATCTCGGCGCAGTCGCTCTCGGAAGCGCAATCGGCCAACGTCGTCGCCGCCAACATCCAGCACATCTTCGCGGTGACCGAGCAGACCGGCGAGGGCACGCGCTCGACGGCGCAGATGGTGCGCGAGCTGTCGCGAACGGCCGAGGAACTCAACCAGTCGGTGGCGCGCTTCAAGATCGCCTGATCGTTTTCCACAGCCACTGATCTCGGGCGCCGCGCGCTCCTATTTTTCAAGATAACCGAGGCGCCGCATGGACAGCACGCTCGACGAATCCGCCGCCGCGAATCCGGTGCCCGCGACCGGCGACGACCTGAGCGCGATCGCCTGGGTTCAGGAAGAGTTGCGCCGTTCGCTCGACGCGGCGCACAAGGCGCTGCGCCGCTTCATCAAGGATTCGGAAGCCGTCACCGGCTCCGACCTCGACCACGTCGATCCCGGCGTGCTGCGCACTGCGCGCTCGCAGATCCACCAGGGCGTTGGCGCGCTCGAGCTGGTCGGCTTGCCGGCGGCGGCGATCGTCCTGCGCGCGAGCGAGTCGGCGGTGCAGCGAAGCATCGCCCGGCCGCAGGCGCTGACGCCCGAGCTGGTCGCCGACATCGAACGCTCGTCGTTCGCGCTGCTCGATTTCCTCTCGCGCGTTCTCGGCGGCAAGACCGTGTCGCCGCTGTCCCTGTTCCCGCAGTACCGCGCGGTGCAGGAAGCGGTCGAGGCCGAGCGCGTTCATCCCGCCGATCTCTGGTCCATGGACTGGCGCTGGCGCGAGATCGAGAGCGACGCGAACGTCGTGTCGCGCACCGCCGACGCCGACAGCCGCGGCCAGCTCGAAGGCCATCTGCTGCAGCTCATGCGCGGCACGCAGGCGCTCACCGCCGCGGCGAAGATGAGCGATCTCTGCGCCGGTCTCGCCGCCGGCTCGGCGCACCCGCAGGTGCGCAGCTTCTGGAACCTCGCCGCGGCGATGTTCGAGGCGCAGCACCACGGCCTGCTCGGCTTCGATGTCTTCACCAAGCGCGTCGCCTCGCGCCTGCTGGCCCAGTTCCGCATCCTGCAGCGCGGCGACTCCGACGTCTCCGAGCGGCTCGCACGCGATCTGCTCTTCTTCTGCGCCCAGGCCGCGCCCGGCTCGCCGGGCCTTCGCCTGCCGCGTCTTTCAGCCGCGCGTGGCGCTTATGGCCTGCCGGTGCAGACGCCGACCGACTATTCGCTGAGCGTGCTCGGCCGCTTCGATCCGGCCATCATCACGCACGCCAGGAAGCGCGTCGTCGCCGCCAAGGAAGCCTGGTCGGCGACAGCGGGCGGCGAGATGCACCGCATTGCCGGCCTGGCCGAGCAGTTCGCATTGGTCGGCGATTCGCTGCGCAAGCTCTTTCCCTACGGCGAGTCGTTCGCCGCCGAGCTGCAGACGGCGGTGGCCCAGACTCAAGCCGCCAACGCCGCGCCGCCGGCGCCGCTGGCCATGGAAGTGGCGACCAGCCTGCTCTACATCGAAGCCGCGCTCGAGGACGGCGACTTCGACGATCCCGATCACGCCGACCGCGTGCGC
>JAYSMB010000433.1:0-3849 GCA_043725065.1 Burkholderiales bacterium | reverse complement strand
TCCCGCCCCGCGTCCGTGACGATCGCGAGCCGCCCCTCTGTGGGACGAGACGGTCGCGGATCCATGAAGGCAGGCCAACTCGTGCGAGGCCTGCTGCCGCGGGTGTTGAAGGCCAAGGTGCCGCCTCCTGGGCCCGCGAGCGCGCACCGCTGGCCGCGACGCGAGCATCCGCGCAAGGTGCTGCTGCTCATGGGCTGCGTGCAGCCGGCGATGATGCCCAACATCAACAGCGCGACCGCGCGCGTGCTCGACGCCGCCGGCATCCAGACGCGGGTCGCCGCCGAAGCCGGCTGCTGCGGCGCGATCCGCCTGCACGGCGGCGATCACGAAGGCGCGCTCGAGCACATGCGACGCAACATCGACGCCTGGTGGCCACTGGTGTCGGCGGGCAGCGTCGAGGCGATCGTCATGAACGCGTCGGGCTGCGGCGTGACGGTCAAGGAATATGGCCATTCGCTGCGCCACGACCCGGCGTACGCGGACAAGGCAAACCGCATCGCCGACCTGACGCGTGACCTTTCGGAATTGCTGCCCGACATCGTGCCGGCGCTAAAAGCCCGCCTGGCCCTCCCTCGCTCGGCGGGGGAGCGGGGAGGGGGCGCAGCCCTGTCCCCCGCCGGGCGGGCGGGACGCCTGGCCTTTCATCCTCCGTGCACGCTTCAGCATGGGCAGCAGCTGCGCGGTGGGGTTGAGATCCACATGCGGGCGCTCGGCTTCGACGTGCGGATTGCGATCAATGAAGCGCACCTGTGTTGCGGCTCGGCCGGCACCTACTCCGTGCTCCAGCCCGAACTCGCGATGCCGCTGCGCGACCGCAAGCTCGGCCACCTCGCCACGCTCGAACCCGAGACCATCGTCTCGGCCAACATCGGCTGCATCCAGCACCTGCAAAGCGGCACGGCGACGCCGGTGCGGCACTGGGTCGAGGTGCTCGACGACGCGCTCGCGCGGCGGCCAGATGGCGATTGACGGTTTGATGGGTCGGCAGGTGCGATCGTGCCCGTCATCACAACCGGTCGACCCCTTGGACTCAAACAGCAGTTCCAGTCCCCCACCGAACCCGGCTCGAGTCAAGACGCACTGATGTCATGACCGCTCGCGAGGCTCGGCACGGAGGTTTCATACCCGCCATGCCGGCCAGCGAAGCAAGCTCAGGGCCCCGCGCCCTTTCTGCATTCACTCCGGAATCGACGACAAGCGGCGCACGCCCGTGCGTCATCGCGGTCGCGCGAGCGCGCCGCGGCGTCCCGGTCGATGGCGGCGTTGGGGTCGCAGTGCCGACACGGTCGGACTCTCCGCGGCACTGAACACGCTCTCGGCAGCGCGCGGTCCGGTCTCGTTCATCGCCATGCGCCCGCATGTGGAGAATTGACCATGAACATGACCAAGCCCAAGACGACGGACTTCACGAGCCGCCTCGGTCCCGGCCTCATCACCGGCGCCGCCGACGACGACCCGAGCGGCATCGCCACCTACTCCCAGGCCGGCGCGCAGTTCCGCTTCGCCCTGGTCTGGACGCTGTTCCTGACGATGCCGCTGATGATCGGCATCCAGATGCTCTCGGCGCGGATCGGCTTCGTCACGCACGAGGGGCTGGCCGCCAACATCGGCAAGATGTGCCCGAGGTGGCTGACGCTCGGCCTGGTCGGGCTGCTGGTCGTCGCCAACACGATCAACATCGCCGCCGACATCGGCGCGATGGCGGAGGCCGTCAAGCTGCTCGCCGGCGGCCCGCAACCGCTCTACGTGCTGGGCTTCGGCGCTCTCTGCATCGGCACACAGATCTATTTCTCGTACGAGCGCACGGTTCGCGTCCTCAAATATCTGACCCTCGGACTGTTCGCCTATGTCGCGGTGATCCTGTCCGTCTCGGTGCCGTGGAAACGGGCCCTGGCGGAGTCGATCCAGCCGTGGGCTTTCTTGCCGCCCGGGGTCTCGGTCAAGGACTACGCGGCGATGGTCGTCGCCGTGCTCGGCACGACGATCAGTCCCTACCTCTTCTTCTGGCAAGCGTCGCAGGAAGTCGAAGACAACCACCGCCGGCCGAATGCGCGTGCCTTGCACGAGCATCCCGACTACGTGGTCGAGCACCTCTCGCGCATCAAGCAGGACACCTTCGTCGGCATGACGTTCTCGAACCTGATCGCCCTGTGCATCGTCCTCGCGACGGCGGTTACGCTGAACGAGCACGGCATCACCAACATCCAGACCTCGGCACAGGCGGCCGAGGCGCTGCGCCCGGTGGCCGGCGACTTTGCCTTCGCGGTGTTCGCGATGGGCATCATCGGCACCGGCCTGCTCGCGGTGCCGGTGCTTGCCGGTTCCGCGGCCTATGCGGTCAGCGAGCTGTTCGGCTGGCGTGCCGGGCTATCGCACGGCTTTCGCGAAGCGCGCGGTTTCTACATCATCATCATTGCCGCCACCGGCATCGGTACGGCGATGAGCGTCTTCGAGCTCGACCCGATCAAGGCGCTGGTCTGGAGCGCGATCGTCAACGGCGTGATCTCGGTGCCGATCATGGTCGTGCTGATGCTGATCGGCCAGTCGAAGCAACTGATGGGCCGCTACACGATCACCTTGCGGCACCGCTTCTTCGGCTGGTCGGCCACGCTCGTCATGGCGGCTGCGGTGACGTTCATGCTGGCGACGAGTTTTTGAGCCGGCGACCTTGTCTCAGATGCAGCGGCCGCCGTCGACCTCCATCGCAACACCGGTGATCATCGAGGCCTCGTCGCTGCACAGGAAGCAGGCGGCGTTGCCCAGGTCTTCGGGTGTCGAAAAGCGCCCGATCGGAATCGTCGAAAGAAACTTCGCACGCATCTCGGGCGTGTCTTCGCCCATGAAGGTCTTGAGCATCGGCGTCTCGCCGGCCACCGGGTTGAGCGCGACGACGCGGATGCCGAACGGCGCGAGTTCGACCGCCATCGCACGCGTCGCGGTGATGACCCAGCCCTTGCTCGCGTTGTACCAGCACAGACGTGGCCGCGGGCTCACGCCCGCGGTGCTCGCGATGTTGAGGATCACGCCCTTCTTCCGCGCCTTGAAGCGCGGCACGACCTCCTTGGCCGCGAGATAGATCGCCTTCACGTTGAGCGCCAGGATGCGGTCGAAGGTGTCTTCGGCCAATTCTTCAAGCGGCTGCGGCACGTGGCCCATGCCGGCGTTGTTGACGAGGATGTCGAGCCCGCCGAAGCGCGAGTGGGCCGCCTCGACCATGGCCTTCACGTCAACGGCCAGCGTCACGTCGGCAGACACGCCGAACGCGCCGCCGCCGAGCGCCGCCGCGGCGCGCAGAGCGCCCTCGCCGTCGCGGTCCGCGACGATCACTTTCGCACCCTCGGCGACGAACTTCTTCGCGATGCCTTCGCCGAAGCCCGACGCGGCGCCGGTGACGATGGCGATTTTTCCTGCGAGTCGCATCAGGTGCCTCCTGCGAGCAGATTGTGAAAAGGTTTGCGATTCTTCCAGCGGTAGGTGCGGAAGTCGCGTTCGTCGGTCGAGAGGATATGGCCGTGGTCCAGGTGCTCGGCGAGCAGCACGAGCGATGCGTCGGCCACGTCCATCGGCAGCGCGGCATAGCGGCGCATGAGCGGCGCGATTCGCGCTAGCCGCGCCCCGGGCGGCTCCCAAAGCTTGATGCCGCCGCCGGCTATGTCGTCCATCAGGGCGGCAGCGAACTGGGCTCCGAGCCGGCGCATCATCAGGTGCGCGGCCTCCGTGACCACCGGCCAGGTCGTGATCCAGCCGTCGCTTGCCGTCGGTGCCATTGCCTTCGCGCGCTCGTGCCAGGCGTCGCGCCGATCAACCAGGGCGAACAGAAAGCCGGCGTCGACGGCGATCACCGGCGCG
>JAYSMB010000432.1:0-4130 GCA_043725065.1 Burkholderiales bacterium | reverse complement strand
ACCCCGTTGACCACGGTGTCGAACAGGCTGTGGTAGACGACGTTGTTGAGGTGGCCGTAGACGTCGTTGTCGAGCCAGCGCGTGGCCAGCGGCACGAAGCGTCGGTAAGCCGCGCGCGGCAAGGGCTGCGGTCGGTCGAGGGCGGCGGCTTCGTTCGAAGCGGGCTCGTTGCTGTCACTCATCTCGCCACATTGTCGCCCCCACGCTCACTTCGTTCGCTGCCCCGCGAGTGGGCGTCGGCGCACTTGGCGCGGCCCGGCGGGCGCCGGTTCCATTGCCGCCAGGAATCGATCGCGGCGCCGATCGTCGCCGCATGGATGGCGACGGTGACGTCGAGGTCGCGGCCGTAACCGCCGGCCATCGACAGCGCGACCGGAATGCGGCGTTCGAAGAGCGCGGCGAACACCTTGCGATCGCGCTCGAGCAGCCCTGCGGCGCTCAGCTTCAGGCGGCCGAGCCGGTCGCCTTCGTGCGGGTCGGCGCCGGCGAGGTAGAAGGCCATGCCGAACGGGTTCGCCTCGTGTTCGCGCCAGAGCGCCTCGAGCGCCTTGGCGAGCGCGGCCATGTAGTCGGCGTCGCCGCAGCCGTCGGGCAGAGCGACGTCGAGGTCGCTCACCGCCTTGCGGAAGGGAAAGTTCTTCGCACCGTGCAGCGAGAGCGTGAACACGCTGGCATCGCCGGCGAAGATCGATGCCGTGCCGTCGCCCTGATGGACGTCGAGGTCGATGACTGCGATGCGCGGCGATGGCGCATCCATTCCTGTAGCGCGGCCGGCTTCGGCCTGAATCAGGCGCGCCGCGACGGCGACGTCGTTGAACACGCAGTAGCCGCTGCCGCGCCCAGCGCTGGCGTGATGGGTACCGCCTGCCAGGTTGGCGGCGATGCCCTCGACGAGGGCGGCACGCGCCGCGGCGATCGTCGCGCCGACCGAGCACCCGAACGCTCGACCATCGCTTCGCTCCACGGAAAGCCGATCGCGCGCTGCTCGGCGACCGTCAGGCCGTTGCTCGCCACGGTGCGCACGTAGTCGGCGATGTGCGCGAGGGCGAGGTCGGTATCGCTCGCGGGCTCGGCCTCTGCGACCTCGAGTTCGATCGAGCCCTCGACCACGCCGCGCAGGCGCCGGTACTTGCTTGCCGGAAAGCGATGACCGGGCGGCAGCGCGAGCTCGTAGCGGTCGGCGTGGAACGCCTTCATGAGTCCGAGTTCATGCCGAAATAGATCGTCGCGTCTAAAGTGGTGCAGCGCAGCATCAAACGCTTGCAAACCTCGGGTTTACCTCTATACTTCGTTCTTGTTGCACTGCAACATAAATTGCTGACCGCAAACCGTGTTACCCCCAACCACTGCAGGAGACCCCACATGATGACCGCTGAACAAATCGTGATCGCCCACAAGGCCAATGTCGAAACCCTCTTCGGCCTGACCGGCCTCGCCTTCGAAGGCGTCGAGAAGCTCGTCGGGCTGAACATCCAGGTCGCCAAGACCGCGATGACCGAAGCCGCGCAGACGACCCAGGCCGCGCTCTCCGTCAAGGATGCGCAAGAGCTGATGGCTCTGCAAGCCGGTCTGCTCCAGCCCGCCGCCGAAAAGGCCGCCGCCTACAGCCGTCACGTGTATGAGATCGCCGCCTCCACGGGCGCCGAAGTCAACCGTGTCGCCGAAGCGACCGCCGCCGACGCGCAAGCCAAGTTCATGTCGGTCGTCGACAACGCCGTCAAGAACGCGCCCGCCGGCACCGAGAACGCCGTCGCGCTCGTGAAGTCGGCCATCTCTGCCGCCAACAACGCGTTTGAAAGCGTGCAGAAGGCCGGCAAGCAAGCCGCCGAAGTCGCCGACGCGAACTTCCAGGCCATGTCCACGACGGCGGTCCGCGCGACCAAGTCGAAGAAGGCTGCCTGAGCGAACGCTGAAGAAGAAGGTCGCATCGCGCAAGCGGTGCGAGAACCAGGCCCGGATCCGTCCGGGCCTTTTTCATTGTCGAGAGGCCCGCCCGTTCGCTTGCGGACCGATCGCGTCACGCCATCCTGGGTGGCCACTGGTGCGTCTCGGCCTGACAGCTCTCGCACCAGGCGTAGAGGGCGTCGTACATGACCATGCCATGCCTGAGCATCTCATGGTCGTCGGCGCAGGTCCGCGACAGCCCCAGCGAAATCGCGTAGAGCCCGGCTGACTGCGGAGTCAGGTCCAGGTGCGAGGTATCCGCGCCGCGCACGATGGCCGCGAGTTGCCCGAGTGCTGCGCCGTGCAGGCCGTACTTCGACAAGAAGGCGTCGAAGCTGCAAAGTTCCCCGACATGCGACATCGAGACGCCGGGAATGTCGTAGGGAATGGCGCCGGTCTTCCCGGCTGTCGACAGCACCTCCGCCGCCGGCACGTAAAGGAACTCCGGCTCCTTGTCGATGAACCTGGCGATCAGCCACGGGCAGGCGATGCGGTCGATCTTGGGCCGCTCCCGAGTGATCCACTTCATGATGCAACTCTCTTGGGTTCGAGCGGGCGACCGGCGGCTTGCCAGCCGTCGATACCGCCACGCAGAAAGCGCGCCGAAATTCCTTGCGAGCGCAGTCGCATCGCGGTCGCTCGCCCGACCTCATGGCCATAGACGCAATAGACCACGACCTCCCGGTCGGCAGGAATCTCGCTCGCCCAGGTGCCGGTCGCGGCCGGGTCGTGCCAGCGGGCGCCCGGTATCAGCGATTCCGCGTTCTCGAACACCCCCGCCCGCCGTACGTCGAGCAGCATCGCTCCCGACACCTCATCCTGGGTCGCACCGAACGGCTCGCTCGCGCCATGGACGGCCAGCTGGTAGCGCTCGTACACCGGCGCCCAGTCGATGTTGCCCATGAACGCATCGGCGAACGCAGGGGCGTCCGCGCCCGGATCCGTCTGATGCGAATGCTGTTCCAGGTCGAGTGCGAGGATGGGTACGCCGCCAGCGAGCGAATGGGCGTGGTCGGCGGCCCACTCGTTCACCAGGGTTCCGGCGCGCGGCAGGAAGGTCAGCAGCGCCCACCCCGAATTGCGGCCCGGCGCCTTGCCCATCGCCCCGAACTCCGAGCGCCAGCGGCCGACGCTGCCGAAGTTGGCTTCGAGCGCCAGCGTCAGCGCCGCCACCATGACCCGGCCGTCGCCGCCGAGCGAGCCGACGTACAGCGCCTGAAGCGGATCCGAAGACAGGTCTTGAATGCGTGATGGCATGAGCAGACTCCTCAGGTGAAAAAGGGGTGAGCAAAGGTGGCGGCGATGCCCACCAGGCCCGAGGCCAGCACCACCGGGATGACGCCGACCTGGAAGCGAAACAAGGCGACACCTGCGGCCGCGCCGATGAGCGCCGCGAGCCACTCGAAGCGACCCGACAGTCCGTCGGGCCACAGCACATGCCAGGCGAAGAAGACAGCGAGGTTGACGATGACGCCGACGACCGCTGCCGTGATGCCGGTCAGCGGCGCGGTGAACTTCAGCTTGCCGTGGGTCGACTCGATGAACGGCCCGCCGAGCAGGATGAAGAAGAAGGACGGCAGGAAGGTGAAGAAGGTGACCACCGTCGCCGCCACCGCGCCGGACAGGAACAGCGAGTCGGTCCCGAACACCGCCTTGGTCCAGCCGCCGACGAAGCCGACGAACGAGACCACCATGATGAGCGGGCCCGGTGTGGTCTCGCCCAGCGCGAGGCCGTCGATCATCTGCGATGCGGTCAGCCACTGGTAGTGATCCACGGCGCCCTGATAGACGTAAGGCAGGACGGCGTAGGCACCACCGAAGGTCAGCAAGGCTGCCTTCGTGAAGAACCAAGCCATCTGGGTGAGGACGGCGTCCCAGCCGCAGGCGAGCGTCAGGCCGCCGATGGCGACCAGCCACAAGCCGAGGCAGACGACCAGGACCCGGACGAATCGCTTCCAGGCAAAGAGCGCGTGCGTCGGCGTGGGCGTCTGGTCGTCGATGAGGGCCGCGCCGAACTCCTTGGCCGACTTGCCATGACCTCCGCCGACGGCGAACTTGTCCGGCGCGTAGCGGCCGCCGATGGCGCCGATGACACCGGCAGCGAAGACGATGAGCGGGAACGGGAGGTTCAGCGCGAAGATGGCGACAAAGGCGGCGCAGGCGATGCCCCAGAGCCAGCCGTTCTT
>JAYSMB010000431.1:0-3666 GCA_043725065.1 Burkholderiales bacterium | reverse complement strand
TGCCGGCCTTCTGGCTGGCATAGCCCCCCTGCTCACGCCCGCCGACGCCGTGGCGCAGAGATGGATCGCCGATGTCGGCATGAGTTCCCAGATCGAATTCACGAGCAATGCTCTGCTGGGGCAGGCCGATGCCCGCGGAGATGCGATTCTCGACATTCGTCCACACATACGCCTCTTCGGCGAAGGCGGGCAGTTCAAGTTCTCCGGTTCGGCCACGCTGGATGGCATCGCCTACCTCAATCACACCCAGCCGAGCCGGATTCAACCCCAGGCCGATCTGACGGCAAGCCTCGAAGCCGTGCCGCGACTCGTGTTCTTCGAGGCGGGCCTGCGCGCATTTCAGACAAGCGCGAACCCTTTCGGCGCGCGGCAGGAAACCGGCTCCACCAGCGAGAACAGCCTGACGACCGTGTTGCTGCGGCTCGCGCCCAGGATCGAAGGCAGGGCCGGAGAGCATCTGCGCTACGTCGTGCGCAGCGACAACAGCTGGACGAACGTGAGCGGCGCCACGGCCGCAATAGCCGGCTCCAGTTCGGCAGGCTACTACGGTCAGCATTCCGCCTTCATCGAGCAAGATCCGGTGCCGTTCGGCTGGAGGTTCGAGGCGCAGCGCTCCGAAACGCGCTACCGCGATACGACTCAGGAGCCGTTGGTGCTCGATACGGCCCGGGCGACGGTCCTCTACGCGCCAGGCGTCGACCTCAGGCTCGGGATTCACACCGGGTACGAGCGGACGAGTTTCGATACGCCGGGCCAGAACGGAGTTCTCTACGGCGTCGACGCCAAGTGGCAGCCATCGTCCCGAACCCGGCTCTCGGCACTCGGGGAGCGACGCTTCTTCGGTTCCGCATGGAGTCTCGCGTTCGACCATCGCACGCCGGCATTCGCCTGGAACATCCTCTCGACGCGCACGCTCCAGACCTCGGCCCAAGCTCTGGTCGACCTGCCTGCAACCGACAACGTCGCGGCGCTCCTCGACGGCATGTTCACGACCCGGTTCCCCGACCCGGTCGAGCGGGCTCGCGCCGTGCAGGACTTCATCGCGAGTCGTGGCCTGCCGACTTCGAGCTTGCAGCCGATCGCGCTGCAACAGCAACAGCTAAGCGTCGTCAATCTGAACAAGGCAACGGTCGCGCTGATCGGTGTCCGCAACACCGTGTCTTTCAGCGCGTTTCACAGCCGCACTCGGGACGCCCTCGACGCCAGCGCGATCCCTAGCGGTGGATCTTTGACGAACAACACCCAGGTCGGCGCGTCGGTCGACTTGACGCATAGGCTGACGCCCAACTACGCATTGACCGCCTCGGCGGACTGGAGCCGCATCAGCGCGCTCGCGGCATTTGGAGGCGACCGCACCATTCAGCAAACAGCGCGTCTGCAATTGAACGTGCTCGTCGCGCCGAAGACCACCGCGGCCGCCGGAGCCCGCTATCGCCTGCTCGATTCGAACACTGCGTTCAGTGGTCACGAGGCAGCGGTATTTGTCGGGCTCGACCATCGCTTCTGAGCGCGTCGCATGGACCGCATCCTTGATCACGTCGCCGTGACCGGCACCGAGCCGTTCGCTCTCGGCCCGCTGCTCTGCGTCGTCGGCGCGCGGCCCAACTACATGAAGATGGCGCCGCTGCTTCGCGCCTTCCGCAACGACGCCAGGCTGCCACCAGCCGTGCTCCTGCACACCGGCCAGCACTACGACTTCGCGCTCAACGACCGGCTCTTCGCCGACCTCGAGCTGCCCGCGCCCGACGTCAATCTGGAGGTCGGGTCCGGCTCCCATGCCGTGCAGACGGCTGAAGTGATGAAGCGCTTCGAGCCGATGCTGCAACGCTTCCGGCCCTCTTGCGTCATTGTCGTGGGCGACGTCAACTCGACGCTGGCGTGCACGCTGGTCGCCGTCAAGCTCGGCGTGGCCGTGATCCACGTCGAGGCCGGATTGCGCAGTTTCGATCGCACGATGCCGGAGGAAATCAACCGGCTCGTCACCGACCAGATCGCCGACCTGCTCTACACGACCGAACGGTCGGCGCATGCCAACCTCGCGCGCGAAGGCATCGCGCCGGAACGAGTGCACTTCGTCGGCAACCTCATGATCGACTCGCTTCAGGCGGCGTTGAAGAAGGCCGTGCCGCCGCTCGTCACGCTGGCCGCCGCCGGCGTCGCGGCAGATGCCGTGGCCACGCGGGGCTTCGGCGTCGTCACGATGCACCGGCCGGCCAACGTCGACGATCCGCAGAGCCTCGCCGAGTTGCTCGACATACTGCGCGAGGTGAGCACGCGGCTGCCGCTGGTCTGGCCGATGCATCCGCGCACCCGCGCCAGCATCGATCGCCTCGGGCTTGCCAAGCGGATCCGCGGCGTGCCGATCTTCTGCCTGCCGCCGCAGGGCTATCTCGAGATGGTGGGTCTGTTGAACCAGGCGCGCCTGGTGCTGACCGATTCCGGCGGTGTGCAGGAAGAGACCACGGCGCTCGGCGTGCCGTGCCTGACGATGCGGCCGAACACGGAGCGCCCGATCACGATCGAGCAAGGCACCAATACGCTGGTTCCGCGAGACGCCGGTGTCGTGCTCGGCCTGGTCGAGACGATTCTGGTCGACGGCGGCAAGCGCGGCCGCGTGCCCGAGTATTGGGACGGCCACTCCGCCCTGCGCATCGCCGACCATCTGGCCGGCTGGCTCGCGGCCCGCAATGCAACGGCAGTGAGCGAGGCTCTGGCATGAACGCGCCGGAGCGCCTGCCGACACTGATGAACGCCTTGAGCGTCGACGTCGAGGACTATTTCCAGGTGTCGGCGTTGGCGCCCGTGATCGACCGCGCATCGTGGCCGCAGCGCGAGTGCCGGGTCGTTCGCAACGTCGAGTGCCTGCTCGATCTGTTTGCCGACCGTGGCGCGCATGCCACCTTCTTCACGCTCGGATGGGTGGCCGAGCGGTATCCGGCCCTGGTGAAGCGCATCGTCGCCGACGGACATGAACTGGCCAGCCACGGCTACGCGCACCTGCGGGCCAGCGACCAAAGCCGCAGCGAGTTCGAGCAAGACGTACGGCGCGCCAAGTCCCTGCTCGAGGACCTGGGCGGACGCCCGGTGCAGGGCTATCGGGCGCCGAGCTTTTCCATCGGCGAAAGCAATCCCTGGGCTTTCGACGTGCTGCTCGACGCCGGCTATCGCTACAGCTCGAGCGTATATCCGGTGCGGCACGATCACTACGGATCACCCGATTCGCCGCGATTTGCCTACGACGTGCGCCCAGGCCTGCGTGAAATCCCGTTGACGACGACGCGCGTTCTGGGCCGAAACCTCCCTGCCGGAGGCGGCGGCTACTTTCGCCTCGCCCCGTACCTGATCAGCCGATGGGCGATCCGCCGCGTCAACACCATCGACCAGCAGCCGGCGATCTTCTACATGCACCCTTGGGAAATCGATCCCGGTCAGCCGCGCATCGCGGGCACGGGACTGAAGACGCGGTTTCGCCACTACGTCAATCTCGACAAGACGGAATCGCGTCTGGATCGGTTGCTGCTCGACTTCCGTTGGGGTCGCGTCGATGAGGTGTTCGGGTTGTCGGTGACGTGACTCCTGTCGAAGTACGGTCCGCCGAATCGGCGGCCCTCGTCGTGCGCGGCTTTCGGGAATCGGACCGAATGCGCTGGGACGAATTCGTCTTTG
>JAYSMB010000430.1:0-3510 GCA_043725065.1 Burkholderiales bacterium | reverse complement strand
AACATGTGGTTGGCGACGTAGTGCGAGAGATAGTCGCTCTGGTTCGAGGTGCCGCTGATCCGCTTCCATTCGATGCCGCGGCGCTCGGCCGCGACCAGCATGAAGGCGAGCAAGGTGAAGGGCGACGGGTCGTTCAGCGCGCACGAGATGCGCGAGAGATCGACGCCTTCGAGGCATCGGTCCATGTGGTCGGCGTTGTCGAGGACGACGCCACAGGTGCCGAGCAGCTCGGGCTCGACCGAATCCATGTCGTAGCCGCGGTAGACCGAGTTGCAGGGGATGAGCGAGACGGCGGTCGCGCCGCGCGCCATGATCGAGAGCAGGCGCTCGTTGTAGTCGGCCGGCGTGCCCATGCCGATCAATTGGCGCTGCGTCCAGGTGCGGCCGCGATGCATGGTCGCGTAGATGCCGCGCGTGTAGTCGGGCTGGCCGGGATAGCCGAGCGGCTCGGGCTGGCCGTACTGGCGCCAGTCTTCGGGGCCGTAGAGCGGCCGGACCGGAATGCCCGAGACGTTGGCGGTCGCGCGATCGGAGCCTATCGCCTCCTTGTACTCGCGCTCCCAGAGCGCCTTCGCGTCGGAGTTCGTGCCGGTGAGGAGATGGGATTCGAGCGGCTTGTTCATGTCATGTCTCCTGGTCGGCGTGGGCACTCGCCTGCCTTGCCTCATGCGCGTATTCGCGGATCCGCGTCGTGATCTCGTCCATCGTGCCGCCCGGATGGAACACCTGGCGAACGCCGCTCTCCAGCAGCATCGTTTCCTCGTTGTCGGGAACGATTCCGCCGACGACGACGCGCATGTGGCCGAGGCCCGCGTCGCGCAAGGCGTTCATCAGCTTGGGGACGATCAGGTGATCGGTCGCCAGCGATGAAATACCGACCACGTCGACGTCTTCTTCGAGCGCGAGCTTGACGACCCCGGCGATGGTCTGCCAGGGTGGCGTGTAGATCACTTCCATGCCCGCGTCGCGGCAGGCGGCGGCGACGATCCTGCTGCCGCGATCGTGGCCGTCGAGGCCGATCTTGGTGACCAGGACACGGGGGCGAAACGAGTCTTCTGCGCTCATGCGGGTTCCTTGATCTTTTCGGCCAGGCTGGTCTTGAACAGCCCAACGAAGCGTTTGGCGATTCGTGCCGGCGTCGACGCGCCGTCGTCGCGGTACCAGGTCTGGCTCCAGTTGAGCGCGCCCATCAGGAACAGGCGCAGGTCGCCGCGGTTCACCGAGCGCTCGAGCGGCAGGTCGGCGACCAGCCTGGACCAGCGCGCTTCGTAGGAATCGCGCAGCGCGACCAGCTCGTCGGCGACCGCGGGGGCGTCGCTCGGCCGGACCCGGATCACGACCTGCGAGTAGTCGGTCTGATCGAGCAGCGAGGTCAGGTGGGCAATGCAGGCCGCCTCGAGCCGGGCCCAGGGTTCGGCCAGCGGCGCGACCGCTGCGTCGACGGCTGCGGAGATGCGTTCGACGCCCTCCTTGTAGACGGCGACCAGCAAGGCTTCCTTGGTCGCGAAGTGACAGTAGAGCGAGCCCGGGAGCATGCCGACCGGGCCGACGATCTCGCGCACCGAGGCGGCGGCGAAGCCGCGCTGCGCGAAGGCGCGCGCTGCTTCGTCGAGCAGTTGGGGAAGGCGGCTGTTGCCGCGTCGGCGGGTGGCGTCCATGGTGATATTAGAAAGACAAACACTTGTTTGGTCAAGCACCGAGGACGACAATGCCCGGACCGTGTCGCGCACCTCTTCCGCCGCTTACCTGCTTGCCCGCGCGCGCACGCCGGAAGCGCCCGAGCTGGCCGACATCCCCTGGCTGAAAGCGCTGTTGCCGATCGAGCGCGATCGCGCGCTCGCCGACCTGAAAGTCGTGCAGGTCGAGGTCGGCGAGCTGCTCTGCCGTGTCGGCCGGCCGGCGACCTACTGGTTCGGCGTCGTCGGCGGTCTTCTGAAGATGAGCAACGACACCGCGATGGGCATTCCGATCACCTTCACCGGTGTGGCGCCGGGAGGCTGGTTCGGCGAGGGCACGGTCATCAAGCGCGAGGCCTACCGCTACAACATCCAGGCGCTGCGCAAGAGCGTGGTCGCAGGGCTGACGGTCGACACTTTTCACTGGCTCCTCGAGCGCAGCATCCCGTTCAATCGCTTCATCGTCCAGCAGCTCAACGAGCGGCTCGGCCAGTTCATCGCGGCGCGCGAGATCGATCGCCTGAGCGACCCCGACGCGCGGGTCGCGCGCAGTCTTGCGGCACTGTTCCATCCGATCCTCTATCCCAATGTCGGTTCGCTCTTGCGCATCACGCAACAGGAGCTCGGCTATCTGGTCGGACTTTCGCGGCAGCGCGTCAACAAGGCTTTGAGCCGACTCGATCAGAGCGGAGTGATCCGCGTCGAATATGGCGGAGTGCGGGTGCTAGACCTAGAACGCCTGCGCGGCTACGGCATGCGCTAAGGTCAGGTCATGAAGCTCGTCCTCCTCGCTTTCGTGCTCGCCTCTCCACTCTTGATGGCGAGGCCGGCCGCTGCAAGCGAGAGCGTCTTCATGGAAGACATGACCTGGACCGACGTGCGCGACGCGATCGCCGCCGGCCGCACGACGGTCATCGTGCCGGTCGGCGGCACCGAGCAGAGCGGGCCGCATATGGCGCTTGGCAAACACAACGTGCGCGCGCATGTTCTGGCGGGGCGCATCGCGGCGCAGCTCGGCAATGCGCTGGTCGCGCCAGTGGTCGCCTACGTGCCCGAGGGCCCGATAGACGCGCCGAACGGGCACATGAAGTTTCCCGGAACGATCACGGTCTCCGCCGACGCGTTCCGGAGCGTGCTTGAAAGCGCCGCGCGCAGCTTTCGCCGTGCCGGCTTTCGCGATGTGGTGCTGATCGGCGACCACGGCGGCTATCAGAGCGAGCTCGCCGCCGTCGCGGCCAGGCTCAATCGCGAATGGGCGGCGACACCGGTGCGTGTCCACTTCATCGCCGAGTACTACCGTGCCGGAGTCGAGCCTTACGCGCAAGCGTTGCGCGAGCACGGGCTCAGCGACGCGCAGATCGGCTTGCACGCCGGCGCTGCCGACACCTCGCTGATGCTCGCCGTCGACCCGCGTCTGGTGCGCGCCGACCGGCTCGCCGCGGCGCCCGTCGCCGGCGACGGCACCGCCGGCGATCCGCGACCGTCGACGGCCGCGCTCGGACAACTTGGCGTCGACTTGATCGTGGCGCGCAGTGTCAACGCGATCCGTCGTGCCGTCGTTCGATAATCGCAGACTCACGATTCAACGACGATCATCGGCATGCAGAAGAAGATTCGGCTCGGCCTGGCCGCGAGCCTGTTAGCCGCCCTCAGCGCTTCGGCATGGTGGGCGACGGCACAACCGGCCGACGCGTCCGCACCGGCAGCGATCGCTACGGTTCCGGGAATGCCAGGCGTCCCCGACCGCGACAACCTCTACAGCGAGACCGCGAGCGGCCGTTTCGCCGCGGCGGTGAGCGGCGCGCTGCCGCGCATCTATGTGCCGAACCGTGCC
>JAYSMB010000429.1:0-4926 GCA_043725065.1 Burkholderiales bacterium | reverse complement strand
CTGCTGGCCGCGATGGTCGAAGCCGACGGGATCCTTGACCGGTGGGGCGGCGACTTCTACGTCATCGACCAGACGACCGAGGGCATCGCCAACCGGCGCGCCGTCGGCCTGGAGACGCGCTACTCGGACGACCTGTTCTCGATGTACTCCTTGCTCGACTACGACGCGCTGTTCCGCAAGATCAACGCGGTCTCGCTGCAGGGCTCGGTCCAGGCGCCAGCGCAGACGACGATCACGCTGCTCGTGGATTCGCGCAAGGCGCCGTCGCTGGAACTCACCAACGCGCTGATCAGCTCGGGCGCCTCCTCGCTCAAGACGCTCCTGCAGATGCAGTCGCTCGACCAGATCCGCGCCGCGGCGCTTTCCACCACCGCCGAGGCGCGGCAGGGGCTGATCAGCGTCTCGCGGCCGCTCAGTCCGAAATGGCAGCTCGCGGTGGACCTGCGCTACAGCGAGATCGGCGCCTTGCCGGCGGTCGGCAACTTCGAGGCGACGCCGGCGACCGGGGCGCAGTACGGAGCGACATTGCAACTCACGGGCTCGAACCTCTATTCCGCGCGCGACATCAACAACTTCAACGTCAGCGTGCTGTCGTCACCGCTCTTCAAGGGCACGCAGATCTCGTACAACAACCTGACCGGCCTGCGCGGCAACGACATCACGATCGAGCCTTCGCTGCGCTTCTACATGCAACACGACAATCAGGGCGTCAAGCTGAACCGGATCTCGCCGGGCCTGCGCGCTTCCTATCGGCTGTCGAACCGCGTCAGCATCCTCGGCGAGAGCATCGTCGAGCACTCCAAGACGGACGGCCCCGCCAACAATGACACGACGAACTCGATCTTCCTGTACTTCGGCTATCGCTACGAGTTGTTCTGAGGCGGGCACATGACCGTTGACGCCTGGCTCGGCCCGGCCGCTGCTGCCGTGGTCGTCCTGGTGCTGGCCTTCGTCGCGTGGTCGCTTCGCGAGCGCAGGCGCCACGAACGCGAGCTCGCTCCGCTGGCGAAGCGGGTCGAATCGTCACGTTCCCGGCTTCGGGAATTGCAGGGCCAGCTCGAGGTCGGCGCGATATCGCGCGAGGCCGTCGACGTGGAGCAGCAGACGCTGACCGCGGCACTGCTCGAAGCGACCGGCGCCGTCTCGCCCGCACGGAGACTTCCCGGCCCGGCCGCGATCGGCGCGAGCGTGATCGTCGCGGCGCTCGTCGCGGCCGCGGTCCATTTCACGGCCGGCCGTGTCGCCGACCGCTCGCCGGTGCGCGCCGAGGCGCCGGCTCCGAGTGCCTCGGCCGCGTCGGAGCCCGCCGAGGACAAGCCTGTGCGCGCTCTGTCCGACGAGCAACTGCAGCGGATGGTGGAGCAGTCTGCTGCACAGGTGAAGAAAGCCCCGGGCGACGCTGCGGCCTGGGCCATGCTGGCCCACTCGTACGACATGCTCGGCAAGTTCGCCGAGTCGAGCAAGGCCTACGCAACGCTGGCCAGGCTCATGCCGAAAGACGCCCAGGTGCTCGCCGACTACGCCGATGCGCTGGCGGTCGCCAACGGCCGCAGCCTGGCCGGCGAGCCCGCTGCGCTCGTCAAGAAGGCGCTTGCCCTCGATCCGCGCAACCTCAAGGCGCTGGCCCTGGCCGGAACCGCGGCCTACGAGCGCAAGGACGCGGCCGAGGCGATCGCCTACTGGCAGCGCGCTCTCGCGGCGTCCCCCGATCCGGCGTTTCGGCAGCAGATCGAAAGCAGCATCGCCGAAGCCCGCGCCTCGACGAGCGGCGAACCAGCGAGCGCGCCGGTCACGACGTCCGCCGCAGTGATGCCGGCCAGCGCCGCGGCCGGCCACGCGGTCGTCGCCGGCCGCGTCTCGCTGGCCGACGACCTGCTCGCCAAGGCCTCTCCCGACGCGACGGTGTTCATCTTCGCCCGGCCGGCACAGGGTTCGCGCATGCCGGTCGCGCTGCTGCGCAAGAAGGTGCGCGACCTGCCGCTCGAGTTCACGCTCGACGATTCGAATTCGATGGTGCAGGACGCGAAGCTTTCGCGGGTTCGCACCGTCGTCATCGGCGCGCGGATCTCGATGCGCGGCGACGTCACCCCCAAGCCCGGCGACATGCAGGGCTGGTCGGCGCCGGTGCCTGTCGGCACGCGCGGCATCCGGCTTGAAATCAGCGAGGTTCTCAAATGACGCGCGTCCTTCCACCTTCCCGCGCGGTGGCGGCCGCCGTGCTGGCCGCCTCGACATGGCTCGCCGCAGGGTCGGCCCATGCGGTGCTCGGCGGCGATCTGTCGACGATCGCCGACGACCACCAGCGCCTGAAGGCGACCCGCCTGCAGGTCGCGCCGGTGACGGCGCCGTCCAGCTCGCACGTCATCACGCTCGCCGACGGGTCCAGCATCCGCGAATACACGACCGCGGGCGGCATCGTCTTCGCGGTGGCCTGGAGCACCCGCTTCAAGCCGGACCTGACCGCCTTGCTCGGCCAGCACGCCACGGCCTACGCGGCGGCGGCGAGCGAAGCGATGAAGGCGCCGGGCATCCGCCGCCAGGTCGAGCTCCGACAGGGCGACCTGGTCGTGCAGTCTGCGGGCCGCCTCAACGCCTTCGTCGGCAAGGCGTGGCTGCGGTCGCTCGTTCCCGCGGGGGTCGACGTCGATGCGTTGCGCTGACCGCCGCCTTGCGGCGCTGGTCGCGCCGTTGCTCGCGTTGTGGCTCGCCGGTTGTGGCGGCAGCTCGACCGAGACGACCGTCACCGGCGGTCCCGGCCCCGTCAGCCTCGATACGCCGACCGGATCGAACACGACCGAGATCGTCGTCGATACCGGCCCGGCCAGCGGCTTCTCGCTCGGCGTGGCCAACGTCCCGTACGTCACGGTGACGGTCTGCGCCCCGGGCTCGGCGACCAGTTGCACCACCATCGACCACGTGTTCCTCGATACCGGCTCGTACGGCCTGCGCATCCTGAAGAGCAAGGTCGCCTCGCTGGCGCTGCCGGGGATCGCGGTGCCGGCCGATGCCCCGACCCACACGCCGGCCGGCCGCGCCCTCGAGTGCTACCCCTTCGTGCTCGGCGCCGTCTGGGGCCCGCTGGCCAGCGCCGACGTGCGCGTCGGCGGCGAGAGCGCGTCGTCGCTGCCGATCCAGCTGATCGACGACGCCACGCCGATGAGCGACGCGGCACCGGCCGCCTGCCTCGCCGCCGCCAACGGCGGCCTGCAGAAGTCGGTGTCGGGGTTGCAGGCCAACGGCATCCTGGGCGTGGGCATGGTCGCCATCGACTGCGGGATCGGCTGCCGCGACGGCAACTATTCGAGCGGCTACACGCTGTACTACTCGTGCCCGGGCCCGAGCGGGTCGGCGTGCACGCCGGCGGCGATCCCGCTCGCGCTGCAGACGCAGAACCCGGTCGCGCATTTCGCCGTGAACAACAACGGCACGATGATCGTGATGCCGGCCTTGCCCGAAGTCGGCGCCACCCTCGTCAAGGGCCGATTGGTGTTCGGGATCGGCACCCAGACCAACAACCAGATCCCGCCGAGCGCGAAGATGCTCTTCGTCGATGCGAATCCCGCCGATCCGGGCTACCTCTATTTCCCGACCACGTCGGGCACCACGACCTATCCCGACAGCTACATCGACAGTGGATCGAACGCCTACTTCTTCGACGACGCGTCGCTTCCCAAGACCTGCAAGAGCTCGAGCGCGACCGGCGCGGGCTGGTACTGCCCGTCCGTCGCGCAGAAGCGATCCGCGACCATCACCGACAACTTCGGTGCGACCGCTTCGGTCGACTATTCGGTGGCCAATGCCGATGTCTTGTTCCAGTCGTCGAGCGTGGCCTTCGCCGGACTCGCCGGCTCGGCGGGGCAGGGCGCGAACGCGTTCGTCTGGGGCATGCCCTTCTTCTACGGGCGCACCGTGTTCACGTCGATCTGGGGCCAGGCGCTCTCGCCGAACGGCCCCTGGAACGCGTTCTAGCGTCCCGGGCGGACGCCAGCCCGGACCCGCGCCTTTCGCGGTCGGCGCTGCTGCAGGCGCAGGCCGGCCATCGCCAGGACGATGCCAAACAGGACCAGATCGGACCCCGCGTCGATCGCGCCGCCGCCCGAAGAGGATGACGGCGGTGGCGGGGGTGGCGGCGGCACGCCGCCGCCGCCCGCGGCGATCCCCGAAAAGCTCGCCACACCCCCGCGCGTCGCCGCGTAGAGCGTCGTGCCACTGGCGCGCAGGGAGTGCACCTGCATCGACGGCAGGGCGGTGTTCCCCGATCCGCCGAAGGGCGTCCAGGAAAAGGCGGTGGAGAGCGGGCTGACGAACACCCCGTTGCTCCCGGTGGCCGCATAGATCGACACGCCATCGCTGTAAAGACCCCTGACGACGCCGAAAGGGTCCGAGATCTGCTGCGCCGGGTCCATGCTCGTGTTGGCCGACGCCCAGGCCGATCCGGCGGTGGCGAAGAGCAGGAGGTTGCCGGTGGTGGACGCCAGCAGGCCGCCGCCGACCGGCAGCAGGGCGGTGATCGAGTTCGGCCCGGCCGACCCGGTCGCGTAGGGACTCCACACAGCGGTACCGGCCGTCGCTGTCGCCTCCGACGCCAGGAACACGAAGTTGTTTTCGTTGGCATCGGTGATCGACGCGTAGACGTTGCCTGCCGAGACCAGCAGGGCGCGAACGATCGAGCCGGTCAGCCCGGCGGCGACCGGCACCGCCGTGGCCGGCGACGTACCGAGCGGGAGGCTCCACAGGCCGTTGTCGGTGCCGACAAAGAGCGCGTTGGTGCCCAGGGCGAGCGCTCCGACACGGCCGGCAATGACCGCGGCTGCGACCATCGACCAGGGCGCCGAGCTCGGGGAGTAGGCCAGCAACCCCCGGCTGGTGGCCGCGAAAAGCGTGCCGTGGGCGGCGTCGGGCAACAGGGAGATGACCTGGTCGCTG
>JAYSMB010000428.1:0-11332 GCA_043725065.1 Burkholderiales bacterium | reverse complement strand
GGTAGACCACCGCCAGCGCGTAGCCGACCGCGACCGCGGCATCGATCGCGTTGCCGCCGTCCTTCAGCACGTCGACGCCGACGTGCGTGGCGAGCTGCTGCGCGGTGACGACCATGCCATGCTCGGCAGCAACGGGGGCCTGCGAGGCCGCCTGGACAATGCCCGAGAAGACAAGAGTCGCGGCGAGCAGGAATGGGCGATGAAAGACAAACATGGCTTGGCGTTGCATGGACGGCAAGGGTGGCGAGTGGCCCGAACCATACCTGCACCGGCGCTTCTGCGCCCGACCGCGCGCAGAAGCGGGCGACGGCGCCGCGACGGGCGCACCGCGCCCGAAATGCGGAAGGCCCGCGAACGCGGGCCTTCTGTCTGCTTGCTGCTCACCACTGCCCCGGCTGCACCCGACGGTGCGCGGGCAGCGCCGACTCAGCGCTGGCCGCGCCGGCGTCTGCGCAGCGCGGCGAGGCAGGCAAGCCCCCCGGCCATCAGTGCGTAGGTGCTCGGCTCGGGAATCGATGGCACCGTGGTCGGCGGCCCGTCGTCGCCGGCGACCGCATTCAGCGCGCCGAGGAACACCGCGCTGTCCAGAATGTGGTCATTCACGTCACCCACCTCGAACAACAGCGAATGGCTCCCGGCCCCAAGCGTGCCGGTGGTGGTGGTCAGCACGCCGATGAGGCCGTGCGGGTCGGTGAACGCGGTGCTCGTGTCCCCCGTCACCAACGACGAGGCGAAGCTGGTGCCGACCTGAACCGGGTTGTTCGACGCATCGAACACGACTTGATTCGAAACCCCCGTACCGTCGAGAAACACCAGGAAGGCGTCGGTGAACTCGTTGACGTAGTCCGGATACTCCATCGAGCCGAACGCGAAGGAGAACGACACCGCGCTGGCCGACGCCAGCGTGAAGTTCACCTGCAGGGCCGCAACGTCGTTCGAGCTGGAGAAGTTCGTGATGTGCCCGGAGCCGTAGGCATTGAACTCGGTGGTACCGGCAGCGCCGGTGTCGGTCGAGATGAAGGTGGCCACGTTGGCGGTATCGACGGCGTTGCCGGAAGACAGCACGACACCGTTGCCGAGCGTGATCACCGAGCCGCCGAATCCCGTGTAGGTTCCGAACTGGGCGCTGGCGCCGTTGACGACGGTCGCCGAGTCGACGGTCACGCCGGCGCCGCTCAAGGCCGCCCCGAGTGTGGCCGACGAGGTCGTCTGCGTCACGCTGATGTCAGCCCTCGCCGGGGTGGCCATCAACAGGCACGCCGACGACACGGCGCATACGAAGGCACTCAAGCGCAGGCGATGGTTGTGCAGATCGGTCATCAAAGGCTCCCTGAAAGCGACTAACGTGTGGTTACAACCTTGCGGTCGGATGATCACAACCGGCTGCCAATGCAACCGCATGCGATGCAAACCACTCTAGCGCCCACTCGTCCCGCGAGTGACCCCTAGGTTGTCAGTTTCCCCCGCGATCCGGGGGGATGATGAACCGGCGCCGCGCGGCGACTGACGCTCAGCCGAACGGCGACGGATCGAACTCGCCGGCCAGCGCACGCCAGACGCGCGGCGGCGTCAGCGGCATCTGCACGCGCTCGGCGGCGCGGCCGTGGCCGGCGTGGTCGAGCGCATCGATCACCGCGTTGACGACCGCCGGCGTCGCGCCGATCGTGCCGAGCTCGCCCACGCCCTTGACGCCCAGCAGGTTGGTCGTGCACGGGATCGAGGTGTCGAAGCGTGTCTTGAAGAAGGCGCTCGCCACATCGGCGCGCGGCATCGCGTAGTCCTGGAAGCTGGCGGTCAGGATCTGGCCGCTCTCGCGGTCGTAGACAATCTGCTCGGTCAGCGCCTGGCCGATGCCCTGCACCGCCCCGCCTTCGATCTGGCCGGTCACGATCGCCGGGCTGACGACGCGGCCGATGTCGTTGACCGACGCGTACGCGACCACGTCGACATGCCCGGTGCCCGGGTCGATCTCGACCTCGCAGACATGGCAGCCGTTCGGCCAGGTGGGGCCGCCGACCGCGCTGGTCGAGTCGATCGTGATGTGCTGCTCGGGCTGCTTGCCGGCGAGCTCGAACAGGTCGATGCCGACATCGGTGCCGACCACCTTGAAGCGGCCTTCGAGGTACTCGATGTCGGCCGGCGCGACCTCGAGCACCTCGCCGGCCAGTTCCTTGCCTTTCGCGATCGTGCGCTCGGACGCGACGCGCACCGCCGAGCCGCCGGTGAACAGCGAGCGCGAGCCGGCGCTGCCGAAGCCGTTGACGCGGTCGGTGTCGCCCTGCAGCACGCGGATGCGCTCCGGCGGCACGCCGAACACGTCGACCGCGAGTTGCACGTAGCTGGTCGCGATGCCCTGGCCCATCGCCTGCGTCGCCGAGGCGATCTCGATGTAGCCGTCGGCCGAGACGTCGACCGTCACGCGCTCCTCGAACACGTTGCCGCCGGTCCACTCGAGAAAGCTCGCGAGGCCGCGGCCGCGCAGCAGCCCCTTCGCCTCGCTCGCGGCGCGGCGCGCGGCGAAGCCGCTCCAGTCGGCCAGGGCGAGGCCGGCGTCGAGGACCTGCTCGAAGCGCCCGCTGTCGTAGGTCTGCGCCATCGCGTTCGTGTACGGCATCTGCTCGGGCCGGATCAGGTTGCGCCGGCGCAGCTCGGCCGGGTCCAGGCGCATTGAGCGCGCGGCGGCGTCGAACAGCCGCTCGGTGATGTAGATCGCCTCGGGCCGGCCGGCGCCGCGGTAGGCACCGGTCGGCGTCGTGTTCGTCATCACCGCGAGGTAGTGCAGGTCGATCGTGCCGATGTCGTAGATGCTGGTCGAGACCCACGGGCCGATCAGCAGCTGGATCGCGACGCCGACGCCCATCGCGTACGCGCCGACGTTGGCGAGCGAGCGCACGCGCATCGCCAGCACCTTGCCATTCGCGTCGAGCGCGAGCTCGGCGCGGCTGACGACGTCGCGGCCGTGCACCGCCGACAGGAACTCCTCGACGCGATCGGCCTGCCAGCGCACCGGACGCTTCAGGTCCTTCGCCGCGAACGCGACGACGATGTCTTCCGGGTGGATGCCGGTCTTCATGCCGAAGCCGCCGCCGACATCGCCGACGACGACGCGCGTGTTCTTCGGCGTCAGCCCCGGGATCGCATCGACCAGCGAGGTGCGCGTGCCGGTCGGCATCTGGCTGCTCAGGCGCACCGTGAGGTGGTTCGCCGCGGCGTCGAACGACGCGACGATGCTGCGCGGCTCCATCGGGCTCGGCGCGAGGCGCTGGTTCACGAGGTCGAGCGCGACGGTGTGCGCGGCCGCCGCGAACGCGGCCGCGGTCGCCTTGGCGTCGCCGTGGCGCATCTCGGCCGAGATGTTGTCGGGCGCGTCGGGGCACAGCACCGGCGCGCCGGGCGCGGCGGCACGCACCGCATCGACGACCGCGGGCAGTTCCTCGTAGTCGACCAGCACCGCCTCGGCCGCGTCGCGGGCGGCCTCGCGCGTCTCGGCGACGACCGCGGCGACGGCCTCGCCGACGAAGCGCACGGTGTCGACCGCGAGCGCATGGCGCCACGCCGAGGCCGGCGCGTCGCCGTTCGCGCGCTGGAAGCCGGCTGCCTTCGGCATCGGCTTGACGCCGGCCGCGAGCAGCTGCGCGCCGCTGTAGACCACGAGCACGCCGGGCATCGCCGCGGCGGCCGAGGTGTCGACCGACGCGATGCGCGCATGCGCGTACGGCGAGCGCAGGAACGCGACGTGCGCGGCGCCCGCGACGCTCACGTTGTCGACGAACTGGCCTCGGCCGACCAGCAGGCTCGCGTCCTCGACGCGCTTGACCGACTGGCCGCTGCCGAAGCGGCCGGCGGCGGGGGTGGAGTTGCTCATCGGTGATGGTTCTCGCGTTGGCGTGGTTCGCGCATCGTAGCCGGGTCTCGGGTTGGCTTCAGCGCGCGAAAGCATCGAGGAATGGTCGGAGCCCGCGCAGGACACCTTCGCATCCCCAATATTGAAGTTGCCGCGCCCATGCCGCGCGTGCAATAACCGCGTCAAGGCACGCACGAAGCAACGCCAAAGAGCGCCGGCGTGCCCTGTCTGGCTTCTGGGAGGGAGCGTGCAACACATCACCCGCTCGGCCGATGGGCCGGCTGGCGCCTCGGCGGCGCATGTCGTCACGCTCGCCGCGCCGCAGCGCAGCCCGGCGTCGGCGCCGCTGTCCGCCCTGTGCCTGATCGCACGACTGCACCACGTTGCCGCCGACCCTGCCCTTCTCGCGCATCAACTCGGGTGGCCGCCGAACCACCACCCAACGGTCGACGATCTGCTGCTTGCCGCTGGCCGGCTGGGCCTCAAGGCAAAGCGCTGCCGCAGCAATGCTGACCGCCTTGGCCTCGCGCCGCTGCCCGCGCTCGCGCTGCTCACCGACGGCGACACGGAGCCGAAGATGGTCGTGCTCGCCCAATGCGATGGACAGCGCGTGCTGTTCCTCGACCCGGCTGCCGGAAGCGAAGCCCAACCCGCGCAGCCGACGATCGAACCGCTCGACATTTTTGGGAAACACTGGCTCGGGGAGTTGATCCTGGTCTCCAGCCGCGCCAGCCTCACCGGCACGCTCGCCCGCTTCGACTTCAGCTGGTTCATCCCCAGCCTCGTCAAGTACCGAGGTCTGCTTGGCGAGGTACTGATCGTCTCGCTGTTCCTGCAGCTCTTCGCGCTCGTCAGCCCACTGTTCTTCCAGGTCGTGATGGACAAGGTGCTCGTGCACCATGGTCTGACCACGCTCGACGTCCTTGTCATCGGCCTGCTCGTCGTGACCGTCTTCGAAAGCGTGCTGACGATCTTGCGCAGCTATGTCTTCAGCCACACCACGAGCCGCATCGACGTGGAGCTCGGCGCCCGCCTGTTCCGCCACCTCGTCAACCTCCCTCTCGCCTACTTCCAGACGCGACGCGTCGGCGACTCGGTCGCACGGGTGCGCGAACTGGAGAACATCCGCAGCTTTCTGACCGGTAACGCCATCACCTTGGTGCTCGACGTGGCGTTCTCGATCATCTTCATCGCGGTGATGTTCGCGTACAGCGTGCCGCTGACCTTGATCGTGCTTGTCAGCCTGCCGCTCTACGCACTGCTGAGCGCACTGCTGACGCCGATCCTGCGCGCGCGGCTGAACGAGAAGTTCGCGCGCGGCGCCGAGAACCAGGCGCTGCTCGTCGAGACCATCACGGGCATTCAGACCGTGAAGGCCAGCGCGTTGGAGCCCGTGCTCGCGAAGCGCTGGGACGAGCAACTCGCCGCCTATGTGTCCGCGAGCTTCAAGACCAGCACGCTTGCCGGCTACGGACACGAAGGCATCAACCTCGCGGCGAAGATCGTCAGCGCCGCCATGCTCTGGTACGGCGCCAGGCTGGTGATGGATCAACAGCTGAGCGTCGGCCAGTTCGTCGCATTCAACATGTTCGCGCAGCGCGTGGCGCAACCGATCACGCGCCTGGCCCAGCTCTGGGCCGACTTCCAGCAGACCGGCATCTCGATCGCGCGGCTCGGCGATATCCTGAACACCCGCACCGAGGTGCCGCCGGCGCATGCCGCGCAACTGCCGTCGTTGAAGGGCCGCATCCAGTTCGACGCGGTGAGCTTCCGTTACCGGCCCGAGGCGCCGCCAGTGCTACAGCAACTGAGCCTCGATATAAAGGCCGGCGAGATCATCGGCATCGTCGGGCGCTCGGGCTCGGGCAAGAGCACGCTGACCAAGCTCGTTCAGCGCCTGTACACGCCCGAACAGGGCCGCGTGCTGGTCGACGGCATCGACATCAGCCTGATCGATGCCGCGCAGCTGCGCAGACAGATCGGCGTCGTGCTGCAGGAGAACCTGCTGTTCAACCGCAGCGTGCGCGAGAACATCGCAATCGTCGACCCCGCTGCACCGATTCAGGCAGCGATGCAGGCAGCGCAGCTCGCCGGCGCTCACGAATTCATCAGCGAGTTGCCCGAGGGCTACGACACGATCGTCGGGGAGCAAGGCACCGGGCTGTCGGGCGGTCAGCGCCAGCGCATTGCGATTGCCCGGGCGCTGTTCACCGACCCGCGCATCCTGATCCTCGATGAAGCGACCAGCGCGCTCGACTACGAGAGCGAGGCGATCCTGCAGCGCAACATGGGCGCGATCTGCAAGGGCCGCACCGTGATCGTGATTGCCCATCGGCTGAGCTCGGTGCGCAATACGCATCGCATCATCGTGTTGGACAAGGGTCGCATCGTCGAGGCCGGGCCGCACGAGGGCTTGCTGAATGTTCCGAAGGGCCTGTACGCCCATCTCTGGAGCATGCAGAGCGGGGCCGCCACATGACCGTCGCCAAAGCCCCGCGCCACCCGGCGATCGACCTGCTGGCCCGCTACCGCGCCGTCTTCGGCGCGGCCTGGGCGGCGCGGGGCGAACTGGCCGGACCGAAGCGCCTCGCCGACGAGGCCGCGTTTCTGCCCGCGGCCCTGAGCCTTCAGGAAACGCCTGCTCACCCGGCGCCGAGGCGCGCTGCGATCGCGGTCTGCGCCCTCTTCGTGATCGCGGTGTTCTGGGCCATCATCGGCGAGATCGACATCGTCGCGGTCGCGCCGGGCCGCATCGTCGTCAGCAACAGCACAAAAACCTTGCAGCCGCTCGAGGCCGCAGTCGTGCGCCGTGTGCTCGTCAGGAACGGCGACGGGGTCAAGGCCGGCCAGTTGCTGGTCGAGCTCGACGCCACCAACGCCTCGGCCGACGGTGCGAGTGTGCAGGAGCAGTTGAGCGCAGTGGTCTCCGAGGAGCGACGGACCATGGCACTCGCCAGGGCCATCGAGGCGAAACAATCGCCCGTACTGCCTGGGCCGGCTCGATCGAGCGACACCAGGGACAAGGTTCGATTGGAGGCCGAGTGGGCCGACATCGGCGCCAGGCTCGCCAAACTCGGCGCCGAGCTGTCGCGTCGCCAGGCCGAGACCGTCACGGCGCGCGAGTTGATCAAGAAGCTCGAGGCGACGCTGCCGCTCGCAAGACAGCGCGAGGCGGATTTCAAGAGCCTGACCGAGCAGGGCTTCGTGTCCAACCACGCCGGGCAGGACCGCGCGCGTGAGCGCATCGAGATGGAGAGCGACCTCGCGACCCAGCGCGCCAGACTCAGCGAAGCCCTGGCGGTCGTGCAGGAGGCAAACCAGACGCGCGCCGCCTATCTTGCCGAGACGAGGCGAGCACTGAGCGAGCGACACGCGCAGGCGGCCTCGAAGCGGGAGCAGTTGACGCAGGAGCGCAGCAAGACCGAACAACGCTCACGGCTGGCGCAGCTGACGGCGCCGGTCGACGGCACGGTGCAGCAGGTCGCGATCCACACCGAGGGCGGCGTGGTCACGCCCGCGCAGGTGCTGATGGTGATCGTGCCGAAGGACGCGCAGGTCAGCGCCGAGGTGGTTGTCGACAACAAGGACATCGGGTTTGTGATTGCCGGACAGACGGCGCAGGTCAAGTTGGAGACATTTCCCTTCACGCGCTACGGCACGGTGTCCGCGACGGTGAAGAGTGTCGTGGCCGATGCGGTGAACGACGAGAAAAAGGGGGCAATCTTCCCGGCGACGCTGACCCTGAATCAGGCGGCGATCGATGTAGACGGCAAGCGGATCAGCCTGAGCCCGGGGATGAACGTCACGGCGGAGATCAAGACCGGGAAGCGCCGCGTGATCGAGTACTTGCTGAGTCCGGTGCAGAAGGCGGTCGGGGAAAGCTTGAAGGAGCGATGAGATGCGGTTAGCCAGATTCGCATTGGGCCTGGCGTGCAACGTGATCCGCTTCGAGATCGCCATGACGGCTTCGAACGCGCAGTTCGTGTTCGCCGGCGAGGGCGATGACCTCGCCCATGACGGCGACGATGACGACGTGGCCGACGGTGGCGGCCTGCATGCCGTGGCAGCGACGGGCAACGGCCTGCGCGCTATAGCGGCATGACTGACACGCGAGACTCAGTTGGGAGGGAATGATGGCTGGATTGTTAGTCCTAGCTGTTTTGCTTTTTTGGGGCCTGATCCTGTTCAGCGCGGGCTACTACCTGACGTTCTGGATCAGGAAGAAGTGGATTCGAATGGTGGTCGGACTTGTCGTCCTTCTCGCGTTGTTCACATTGCCGATTCGCGATGAACTCAAGGGGAAGGAAGAATTCGAGGGGCTCTGCAAGTCGGGAGGTGTCTATCAGATTTCCCCGAAGGCGGTGGGCAAGAAGTTCGACCTAATGTACCGCTCTACGGACTTCACAAGGCTCGCCGGGTACGTGCGTCCGATTGAGGAGTCGACCATTTCGTACACCGACGTAGCCACGGGCGAGGTAGTAGCCACTGCGAAGGCGTACGTCGCTAAAGGCGGCTGGCTTGTCAGGCACGGGCTTCTGAAGAATTCGGGGGGCGGCGACGGCGCGATTTGGGGGCGACCTCAGTGCTTCCCGCCCGTATCAGCGCGAGAGCAGGCGCGTCTTCGAGACATCACGAACAAGGTAGTCAACTGAAGGGATACCAACATGGCAACGAATTCGATTCACGACGCCTTCATCAGTGCACTCATGGCCGACGCAACCTACGTCGAGGATCTGGTGCCATTTGGAGTTCCCCGATCGGGCGACGACTTGATCAACCAACTCAAGAGTCGCCTGACGCCCGAACTCGCCAAGTACTTCGCCGCCCACTTTGATGTCGTCCAGCAGTACTTGACGGACGATCACAGCCTGACGGAAAGTGGCTTCGACGTCACCCTCTTTCGATCCAAAGACGACGGTCAAACCTACGTGTCGTTCCGTGGATCGGAGGGCCCGCAGGACTTCGTCGCCGACGGTGATCTGACCACCAGTGGACTTGCACGTCGGCAAGTCATCGACATGGTGAACTGGTGGCTACGGGCGCGCGCACCAAGCGGCGCAAGTTGCCCACAGATTTCGCTTTCAATACTGCCCGGCCCCACTCCGATTTCCGTGATTATTGCGGGCACTCCATCCGTCGGCAATGGATCGCTCGTCAACGAGCCTTCAGTGGTCATCAATGGTCACAGCCTTGGCGGTCATCTGTCGACTGCGTTCGCGCGAATATTCGGCAACTCACTTCCGATTCTTCATACATACACGTACAACAGCGCCACGTTCAATCTGTTAAGCCCGGTCGCCTTTCTGGAGATCGAAAGAGCCTTGGACATAGGCCCAACGGCGTATCCGACGAACGATGCACAAACCAACTTCTACGCAACTCACGGGCCGGACCTGACGACCCAGAACTTGACGCTGGGGCAGATTGGCCTTCGAGTGGCGCTGTTCAACGAAGAGAGCACGGACGCGGCGACGATTCCCAATCACTTCATGTACAAGCTCACTGACGCGCTGGCGCTGGGGGACTTTCTTGCGAGCCTTGATCCGAGTCTCGATATTGGCCGACTGAATGCGCTGTACGAGGGCGCGACAAGTCTTCGCAGCGACGCCCTTGAAATGGTTACTGACGCCGTCGCACATGTCCTACGCGGGATTGACCCTCAAATACCAGTCGGCGATGCGGGCGATAGCCCGAACTCTCGCGTCGCGTTCCACCAATTCCTGGCCGCGCTCAGGACTGACTTCGCGACGCTTGGCGGCGCGCTTCTCGTCGAGGGGAGTACGGGCCTCGCCCTGAACCAACGCGCCCGAGCTGACTTCAGCTCGATGGCAAGTCTGATCTCACTGAGCCCGTTGGTGATCACGGCTAGCAGCGCTGCCAATGCGATCGTTCTGGAATCGATTCTTCAGAACGCATGGGGCTCAGCGTACACCGATTGGCTTGCCGACAAGAGCGCCATCGCCTCCGGCAAGGCGGCCGAGAACTACACCGACACCTACCTCAACGACCGCCAAGCGATGCTCCAGTGGGTAATGGTGCAGAACCTCAAGAACGACGGCCCCAACAGCGTCGTTCTGGGTCAGACCACCAATTCCGCCTTCACCGATGCGACCACCGGCCGCCCGATTCTGATCGGCGCCGTCAACCCCGATCAGCGCACTCAGGTGTACTTCGGAGACGCCGGCGACAACACCTTCAGCGGCTTCGGCAGGGATGATCGCCTCTACGGCGGCGCGGGCGCCGACACCCTCAACGGCCTAGGCGGCAACGACTATCTCGAAGGCAATACCGACAACGACACGCTCCTTGGCGGCGAAGGCAACGATGTGTTGCTGGGCGGTGCGGGCGATGACCTGCTCAACGGCGGTGCGGGCTACGACGACTTGTACGGCGGCGGGGGTGCCGATGTCTACGTCTTCGAATCGAGCTGGGGTCTCGACACCATCGACGACAGCGATGGCCTGGGTTCGGTGCTGGTGAACGGCCTGGGTGCGATCAACGGCGCAGACGCGACGAAGGTCGGCGACGGGGTCTGGCGCAGCGCCGACAACAGCATCTTCTACACCTTGCTCGACATGGGTGGCGGCCGCACCGACCTGAAGATCAGCGTCAGCTCGGCCGATCGCAAGGGGGGTGTGACGATCCGCAGCTGGACCCCCGCCAAGAGTCTGGGCATCACGCTGCCCGGCGCCGCCGCACTCGGCGCGCCGCCGACCGAGCTGCACATCGTCGGCGACATGGTGGCTGCCGGCGGCTACGACGCCCTCGGCAATCCGTTGACGACCGGCGAAGCCGCGCCCGATCGCAACGACCGGCTGTTCGACAGCGCGGGCGACGACCACATCGAGAGCTTCGGCGGCGACGACGTGATCTTCACCGAGCGCGGCGGGAGCAATGCGATCGAAGCCGGCGCCGGTCGCGATCTGGTCTACGGCGGAGCTGGTGTCGATTGGGTCGAGCTCGGCGCAGGCCGCGACTACGCCTACGGCGGCGCGAGCGACGACATTCTGTGGGGCGGTGTCGTCTCCAGCTTCGACGCGATCAATACCCAACTCGTCGCGCAGGGCGACGACCAGGCCGACCTGATGCAGGGTGGTGCCGGCGACGACATGCTGTTTGGCGGCGCCGCTGCCGACGGACTGCTCGGCGAGGACGGTGCCGATGTCCTTGTGGGCGGCGCAGGCGATGACACGATGTTCGGCGACCGCCTGCTGCCACTCACTCAGGTCTACGAGTGGAGCTGGCAACGCCAGCAGACGACGGACGCGGCCGGCAACGTGACGAGCCGAGCGCTTATCGGGTTCGGCCTCGCCGGCGACACCAGCCCCAGTTTCGGAGACGACCAGACGGCCGACATGCTCTTCGGCGGCACGGGCAATGACTGGATGTTCGGAGATGGCGGCGACGACTTTCTCGATGGTGGCAGCGGCGCCGACTACGTCGTCGGCGGTGCCGGTGCGGACATCATCGAGGGCGGAACAGGCGACG
>JAYSMB010000427.1:0-4505 GCA_043725065.1 Burkholderiales bacterium | reverse complement strand
CATGGGCTTCATCGACGACATCCGCACCATCGCCGACCACGTGCCGGCGACGCGCCAGACGGTGATGTACAGCGCCACCTTCCTCGGCAACGTCGGCGGTCTGGCGAGGAGCCTCCTGCGCGATCCGCAGAAGGTCGAGGTCGCGTCGCACACCGACACCCACGCCAACATCGAGCAACGCCTGCACTGGGCCGACAACGCCGCGCACAAGAACGCGCTGCTCGACCACATCCTGACCCAGCGCGAGATGGAACAGGCGCTGGTCTTCACGAGCACGCAGCGCGACGCCGACTGGCTGGCCGACCGCCTGGCCGACATGGGACACCACGTCGCCTCGCTGCACGGCGGCCATCCGCAGGGCCGACGCAATCGCGTACTGCAGGACCTGCGCGACCGACGCCTCAAGATCCTGGTCGCCACCGACGTCGCAGCGCGCGGCATCGACGTGCGCACGATCAGCCACGTCGTCAACTACGGCCTGCCGATGAAGCCGGAAGACTACGTTCACCGCATCGGCCGCACCGGCCGCGCCGGCGTCAACGGCCTGGCGGTGACGCTGGCCGAGCGCATGGACACCGGCATGATCCGCCGCATCCAGCAGTTCACGACGCAGGCGATTCCGGTGGCGACGATCGGTGGGCTCGAGCCCAAGGCTCCGGCGCCCAAGATGTACGCGAGCGCGCCGGGAACCCGTACTCCGGATCGTGCGCCGCGTCGCGCCGATCCGCGTCGCCCGGTCGAGCATCGCGGCAGTGACGGCCCGGCCCGCGCCGCAGCCCGAGGCAATCCTTTCGATCGCGCCATGCCGGTTCGCGACGAGCGTCGCGCGCCGACACGTCCCGGCGCCGCCGCCTTCAAGGGCCGTGGCAAGCCGGCACAGCGTTCGATGCGCCCGGGCGGTTTCGCCCGCTGACGCGCGATATACCGCGATAGACCTCAGCGCCGCTGCACGGTGACGCTGACGTCCATCCCAAGATAGTCGCCGGTCTCGCCAAACCAGCTTCCAGAGATCGGCGCCGCCTGTGAGGGATCGCGGGCGACGCCGACCCGGATCAATTGCGTGCCGCCGAGCAGGTTGTTGGTCGGATCGAAGGGCACCCAGCCCGCGCCCGGCAGATAGGCCTGCAGCCAGGCGTGGGTGTAGCCCGCGCCGACGGTGCCACCGTCGTCGTCGCGGCCATCGAGTGCGGGGTCGTAGAGGTAGCCGGAAACGAAACGCGTTGCCACGCCCAGACGCCGCGCCGCTTCCATCATCAGCAGCGCGAAGTCGCGACAAGAGCCGCTGCCGAGCTCGAGCGTTTCGAGCGGCTGTTGCGTGCCTTCCTCGTCGCGTGCCAGGTAGCTGAACTTCTCGCGGATGTTCTGATTCATCGCGATCAGCAGATCGCGCGTGCCGGTCGGCCCGTCGGTGCGAATGAATTGCCGCGCCCAGGACGTGAGCAAGCCGTCCGGATCGTCGTGGTAGGGACGCAGATAGTGTTCGAGGTCGTAGCGCTCCTCCAGCGTGTAGGCGAACGGAAAGATCTCGGCGCTCGGCGAGAGCGGCAGCTCGAGGTTCATCGAGTGCGCATGTTCGATCGAGAAACTGCAGACGATCTGCAAGGTATCGGCTTTCTCGAGCGGCTGCACCAGCGCGACCGAGTTGGAGAGCGGATCCTGGATCATGCGCACGTCGGAATCCGGGCTCACGTCGAGGTCGGTCGCGAGCACGCGCAGGTCGTGGCTGTCGCGCGGCCTGAACATCACTCGGTGCTCACCGAAAGTCACCGGCTGGCGATAACGATAGACCGTCGTGTGGACGATGTCGTAGCGGACCGGCATAGGACGGGCTCGTCGACCTGTCAAGCGCGCAGCAGTTCGACTTCGAACAGCAGCGTCGCGTTGGGCGGGATCACGCCGCCCGCACCGCGTGCGCCGTAGCCGAGTTCGGGGGGGATCACGAGGATGCGCGTGCCGCCTTCCAGCATGCCTTGCACGCCTTCGTCCCAGCCCTTGATGACGTTGCCGGCGCCGAGATGAAATTCGAACGGGTCGTTGCGATCTTTGCTCGAGTCGAATTTCGCACCCTTGACGCCGTCTTCGTAGAGCCAGCCGGTGTAGTGAACGGAGACCGGCACGCCGGCCTCGGCGCGCTTGCCCGTGCCGGCGACGGTGTCGTCGTACTGGAGCCCGGAAGAAGTGGTTCGCATGGGAGTAAATCCTTCGGAGCGGGGAAACCTCGAATGATGCCAGCCACGGATGACGCGCGCGCATATCCTCACGCGAGCGGCCAGCGCAGACGCCAGTGAGCGACGGCGGAGGCCAGCCATTCAGCAACAGTCGTGCCCTGTGCTTCGAGTCCGAGAACGGCTCCGGCCGCGCGCACCGCGTCGAGCGGGCGGACGAGATTCAGCGGTCTGGCTCCCGTCTGCTTTGAAAGCTTGTCGCCACTCGCGGCCAGCACCAACGGCGTGTGCAGGTGGCGCGGTGTCGGCAGCCCGAGGCAGCGCTGCAGCAAGATCTGCCGCGCCGTGTTGCTCGCCAGGTCTTCGCCGCGAACGATGTCGGTGACGGCCTGCGCCGCATCGTCGAAGACCACGGCCAACTGGTAGGCCCACACGCCATCGGCGCGCTTGAGCACGAAGTCGCCGACGATGAGGGCGACGTCTTGGACCATCGTTCCCAGCCTTCGGTCGGTCCAGACGATGGCTTCGTTCGGGCCGCCCGCGGCGCTTGCCCCGGGCCATGCCGTGCGCAATCGGATCGACCTTGCCGGCTTGCCGTGCAACCCCTCGCGGCAGGTGCCCGGATAGACACGCTCGGCATAGCGGTCCCGCCCGGCCTCGGCCGGCGCGCTCGCGAGCGCGAGGTCGCGCCGGCTGCAGCCGCAAGGGTAGGCAAGGCCGGCGGCGACAAGGCGTTCGAGCGCCTCTTGATAGAGGAGCGTGCGTGCCGATTGCCGGACCGGCGCTTCATCGGGCCGAAGGCCGCAGCGTTCGAGCTGGCTCATGATCTCTTCGGCAGCGCCCGTGACGTTGCGCGGCGCATCCAGGTCTTCGATGCGAACCAGCCATCGCCCGTCGTTCGCCCGCGCGTCGAGCCACGAAGCGAGCGCGGCGACCAGCGAGCCAGCATGCAGGGTGCCGGTGGGCGAGGGCGCGAAGCGGCCTACGTAGGGCATGTCAATACCCGTCACTTGATCCGGTCGCCGACCCGGCCGCCGTGCCGCTCGAGCAGGGCTTTGCGAGTGGTCGGGCTCTCGAGCTGATCGAGCCACCAGCGCAGGGCTAGGCCGGGCTGCGACTTCTTGGCTGCGCCGCGTCGCGCCGAGACCGGCGTGCGCCAGGCATAGCCCAACCGGGCCTCGATCCGACTGCGTTGCACGTTCTTGACGACGAGCCGCCCGGCCGCGATGTGGTCGCGCGCCATCGGTTCCGGAACGAAACCGCAGCCCAGCGACCGCAGCAGCGCTTCGATCTTGGCGCTCATGTCGCTCACCGTCAGCACGTCTTGACCTGGCAGCAAATTGACGGTGATCGGCGTCAGTCGATGGGCCGAGTCGGCGACCGCGATGGCGCGGTGGTGGATCAGCTCGGCATCGTCGATCGGCTCGCTGGCGGCGGCAAGGGGATGGTGCGGTGCGACCGTGAAGACGAAGGGCAGGGGGCCGAGGTCCTTCATCGTCACGCCGTTCGGCAGTTCGCGGTTGGCCGCCACCCCGATCGCCAGGTCGGCCTGCTCGGTGACGAGCGCTTCCCAGGTCCCGGCCAGAACCTCGGTGCGCAGGCGCAGTCGCGTCGCCGGCGGGGTTGGCAGCGGCGGGCCCGACGCGCGTGAACCCGTGGCCGGCCGCGCCGTCGTCGCCGAACAGGCATAGAACGACGCGCACAACTCGAGCAGTGTCGCGCGCGAAATGACGTCGTCGACGGCGACGGTCAGCTGCGTCTCCCAACCGGTGGCGACGCGCTTGACGCGATTGGCTACCGCGTCGATTTCCTGGAGCAAACGACGCCCCTCCTCGAGCAGTTCCTGGCCCGCGGCAGTCAGCGTGGCCTGGCGCGAGCGGCGGTCGAACAGGAGCACGTCGAGTGCGTCCTCCAGCTGTCGCACGCTGTAGGTGAGCGCCGAAGGAACCTTGCCGAGCTCGCGTGCCGCCGCGGCGAAACTGCCGCTTCGCGCGATCGCATCCATCATCGTCAGGGCATCGGGCGTGAGGGCACTTCGAGGTTCGCTCATTGGGTGCTTCGCGCATCGCGCTGCGGTATTCGCCTTGGCAACGGCCCGGCGGCCGATGGAAATGCCGGCGGGGAGGGCGTTCATCTTATTTGAACGCGACCGTCAAGACAGCCCGGCCGTCGCGATCGCCTTTGTTCCTACAGTCAGGTCATCGAAAAAAGGAACTGTCGATGTTCACGCTTCGCAAATCGTCCGACCGCGGCTACGCCGACCACGGCTGGCTCAAGTCCTTCCACAGCTTTTCCTTCGCCGGTTACCACGACCCCGCGCACATGGGATTCGGGAACCTG
>JAYSMB010000426.1:0-2872 GCA_043725065.1 Burkholderiales bacterium | reverse complement strand
TGCGCTGATCGCGGTTGAGCTTGAGACCCGTGCCGACGCAGGTCGTGCACCAGCCGTGCTTGCTGTTGTAGCTGAACATGCGCGGGTCGAGCTCGGGGTAGCTCGTGCCGCAGGTCGGGCAGGCCCGCTTGGTCGAGAACACCTTGACCTGGCCGACCAGGCGCGTCGGCGTGCCGGCGACCATCGCGCCGCGCAGGCCGGTGAGTGGCGCCAGCACATGCATGACGCCCTTGCCGACATCGAGCGCCTTGTCGAGCAGCTTGCGCAGCGCCGCTTCGTTGGCGGGATCGACGATCACGTCGCCCACCGGCAGCTCGAGCGTGTGCTCCTTGAAGCGGTCGAGCCGCGGCCAGGGATCGACCTTCATGAACTCGCCGTCGACGCGCAGGTGCGTGTGGCCGCGCCCCTTCGCCCACTTGGCCAGGTCGGTGTAGACGCCCTTGCGCGCGACCACCAGCGGCGCCAGCACGCCGACGTGCTCGCCGGCGTGGTCGCGCAGGATCTGCGCGGCGATCGACTCGACGCTTTGCGGCCGCACCGGCGTGCCGTCCTTGACGCAGTGCTGCACGCCGAGCTTGACGTAGAGCAGGCGCAGGAAGTGCCAGACCTCGGTGGTCGTCGCGACCGTGCTCTTGCGGCCACCGCGCGAGAGGCGCTGCTCGATCGCGACGGTCGGCGGAATGCCATAGACCGCGTCGACCTCGGGCCGGCCCGCCGGTTGCACGATCGAGCGCGCATAGGCGTTCAACGATTCGAGGTAGCGGCGCTGCCCTTCGTTGAACAGGATGTCGAAAGCCAGCGTCGACTTGCCCGAGCCCGAGACGCCGGTGATGACGCTGAACTTGCCACGCGGAATCGAGACGTCGAGCGACTTCAGGTTGTGTTCGCGGGCGTTGACGATGCGGATGTTCTGGTCTTCGGCACGCCGCTCGCGAACCGGCTTCAGCAGGTATTGCAGCGGCCGGCCTTCTTCGACGGCGTGGCCTTCGAAACCGAGCGCCACGTCGTAGTCGCGCAGCGCCTTCGCGGTGTGCGAGCTGGCGTGGCGCTTCACGTCTTCCGGCGTGCCGAAGGCGACCACCTCGCCGCCGGCGTCGCCGCCTTCCGGGCCGAGGTCGATCAGCCAGTCCGAGGCGCGGATCACATCGAGGTTGTGCTCGATGACGATGATCGAGTTGCCGGCTTCGAGCAGCTTGCGGAACGATCGCATCAGCTTGGCGATGTCGTCGAAGTGCAGGCCGGTCGTCGGCTCGTCGAACATGAAGAGCGTGCCGCGACGGGCCAGCGCCTGCCGGCTCGCGCTGCTGTTCTGCGCGGCTTCGGCCAGGAAGCCGGCAAGCTTCAGGCGCTGCGCTTCGCCGCCCGAGAGCGTCGGCACCGGTTGGCCGAGCTTCACGTACTCGAGGCCGACTTCGACGATCGGCTGCAGCCGGCGGATCACTTCGCGGTCGTCGCGAAACAGTCGCACCGCTTCGGCGACGGTCAGCTCGAGGACGTCGGCCACGCTCAGGTTTCTGGTTCGCTGGCCCGGCAGTCGCCGCTCGATCTGCACGTCGAGGATCTCGGCGCGGAACCGGCGGCCGTCGCAATCCGGGCAGCGCAGGTAGACGTCGGAGAGGAACTGCATCTCGACGTGTTCGAAGCCCGAGCCACCGCAAGTCGGGCAGCGGCCGTTGCCGGCGTTGAAGCTGAACATGCCGGCGCCGTAGCCGCGCTGCGCCGCCAGCGGCTCTGCGGCGAACAGCTTCCTGATCTCGTCGAAGGCGCCGACATAGCTCGCCGGATTCGATCTCGCGGTCTTGCCGATCGGGCTCTGGTCGACGAACACCGTGTCGCCAATCCAGTCGGCACCGAGCAAGGCGTCATGCGCGCCCGGCGTCTCGGTCGCCTTGCCGAAGTGGCGCGCCAGCGCTGGCGCGAGCACGTCCTGCACCAGCGTGCTCTTGCCCGAGCCCGACACGCCGGTCACGCATACGAGATGGTGCAGCGGGAACTCGACCGTCACGTTCTTCAGGTTGTGGTCGCGCGCGCCTTCGACGATCAGCTTCGGCGTGGCGGGGCCGACCAGGCGCTTCAGGCCCATGCCGACCTGCTTGCGTGCCCCGAGGTAGGCGCCGGTCAGCGTGTCGGCGCTCTTGACCGCTTCGGGCGTGCCATCGAAGACGATCTCGCCGCCGCGCTCGCCTGGGCCCGGCCCCATGTCGATGAGTCGGTCGGCCGCGAGCATGACCGCCGGGTCGTGCTCGACGACGACCAGCGTATTGCCGGCGTCGCGCAGCCGATGCATCGCCAGCACGATCTTGTTCATGTCGCGCGGATGCAGGCCGATCGAGGGCTCGTCGAGCACGAACAAGGTGTTGACGAGCGAGGTGCCGAGGGCGGTCGTCAGGTTGATGCGCTGGACTTCTCCGCCCGAGAGCGTGCGGCTTTGCCGGTCGAGCGTGAGGTAGCCGATGCCGACATCGCAGAGGTATCTGAGCCGCGTCCGGATCTCGTCATGAAGAAGAGCGAGCGCACCGTGGTCATTGGCCACGGCACCGGCTTCGAGCCGATCGAAGAAGGCGCGCAGGCGATCGATCGGCAGCGACATCAGGTCATGCACCGCGAGTCCAGGCAAGCCTTCGAGTTGCTCGCGCGACCACGCAACGCCGACCGGCATGAAACGCTTTGCCGGCGCGAGCACCGCGTCGGCGTCGGCCCTCGAGCCCAACCGCCAGAGCAGCGCTTCGAGCTTGAGCCGCGCGCCGCCGCACACCGGGCACGGCGTGTAGCCGCGGTACTTCGACAAGAGCACGCGGATGTGCATCTTGTAGGCCTTGGACTCGAGGTAGCCGAAGAAGCGGCGGATGCCGTACCACTGCTGGTTCCACTT
>JAYSMB010000425.1:0-3487 GCA_043725065.1 Burkholderiales bacterium | reverse complement strand
GCGCGGCGATCGCCCGGGCATCGATCGACAGTGTTGTGGTGCGTGCGTGATCTGCCGCCAGACCCGGGCCCGACAGGTAGGCTTCGATGCAGCGGCGCCGCCCGCAATAGCAAGCGGTGTCGGGCAGGTTCGGCTCCGCCCGCGAAGGCATCTCGTTGTGGCCCCATTCGCCGGCGATCGAGTTCGCGCCGATCCACAAGCGCCGGTCATGCACGATGCCGCCGCCCACGCCGGTGCCGAGAATCACGCCGAACACATGTTCGTACCCGGCCCCGGCGCCATCGGTCGCCTCCGAGAGCACAAAGCAGTTGGCGTCGTTCTCGACCCGCACCTCGCGGCCCAGGGCCTCGGCCAGGTCACGGCCGAACGGGTGCCCGTTGAGCCGCGTCGAGTTCGCGTTCTTGATCAGGCCGGTGGCGCGAGACAGCGCGCCCGGGGTGCCGACGCCGACCTTCGCGGTTCGACCCACGTCGGCTTCGAGATCCGCGACCAGCCGGCGCACCGCTTCCACCATCGCCCGGTAGTCGCTCGACGGCGACGCGACCCGCTTGCGCGCGAGTTCGCGCCCGTCCGCGTCGATGGCGATGGCCTCGATCTTGGTGCCGCCCACGTCGACGCCGATGCGGCAAGAGTCGTCTGCCATGGCTGCGACTCTATCGCTGCGTGTCGGGCGCCCAGCCGTGCGCGCCGATCAGCGGCACGAACATCACGCCGCCCAGGTCCGTCTCGCGGAAATCGTTTGCGCCGAGACGCGTGATCTTGAGCAGGCGCTGGTCGTGGCTCCGCGCTCCTACCGGCATGACGAGCCGTCCCGAAGCGGCGAGCTGCTCGCGCAATGCCGGCGGAACGCGCGGCCCGCCGGCGGCGACCAGGATCGCGTCGAACGGCGCGCCCTCGGGCCAGCCGCCGCTGCCGTCGCCGCAATGCACGGCGACGTTGCCGTAGCCGAGACGGGCGAGCCGTTCCCGCGCGCCTTCGGCGAGGCCGGCGTGGCGCTCGACGGCGTCGACATGGCGGGCGAGCAGGCTCGCCACCGCGCTGGCATAGCCGGATCCCGCGCCGACCTCGAGGACGCGATCGCCCGGCCGGATCGCCGCGGCCACGAGCATCAGCGCGACGATGTAGGGCTGCGAGATGGTCTGACCTTCGTCGATCGGCAGCGGCGTGTCGTCGTAGGCCTGATCGCGAAGCCGCGGGGCGATGAAGGCTTCGCGCGGGACCCTTCGCATGGCGTCGAGAACGGCCGCGTCCCGTATGCCGCGCGCGGCGATCTGCGTGTCGACCATGGCGTCGCGCAGCGCCGCGAGATCGGCGTCGCTCACGCGTGGCCCGCCATGGTGTCGACGGGCCCTAGCCGCCGGTGGGGCGTGAAGCGTTGCGCTCTTTCTGGTGCGATTGCAGCCACGCCAGCTTGGCGGCGTAGAGGTCGTGCTGGCCGCGTGTCGTGCTGTTGTCCATCGCCAGGCGCAGATGCTTGTCCGCCTGCACCACGTCGCCGAGCTGCCAGTCCGCCAGGCCGAGCCAGAAGTGGAACTCGTGGTAGTAGTCGGCGCGCGCCACTTCACGGGCGAAGAAGTCGCGCGCCGCCAGCCAGTCGCTTTGCCGCGCCGCTTCGAGCCCCAGGTTGAAGAAGTGGAATGGCGCGAACGATTCGATCTAGGCGAGCCGGATGCGCGCCGCGCTTGCGTCCGCGTCGCGGCCCTCGCGCTTGTAGGTCTCGGCCAGGTTGGCGAGCGCCCGCGTGTTCCTGGCGTCGTTGGCGAGGACACGGTCGAACACGCGCTCGGCCAGCACAAGATCGCCGTGCCGCAGGTAGACGACGCCGAGCGTGTTGTACCCAGCCATAAACGACGGGTCGTCGCGCAGTGCTTGCACGGACCACGCGTAGGCATCGTCGAGCCGGCCGCGGGCGAGCGCCTCGGCGGCGCGGTTGTTGGCGTACATGGCGAGCACGGTGTCTTCGCCGATGTCGCGCACCCGCATGCGGTGGATGTCTTCCGGTGGCAGGAAGTCGATCGTCAGGGGGCTCAGGTCGCGAGCCGTCCCCGCGTCCATGATGCGGCGGCCAAGCGTGACGTTGACGTGCCCGCTCGCGAACAGCAGTGTGCCGTCGCGGCTCCAGGTCTCTTCCAGATAGGCGCTCTGATAGCCGACCGGCAGCTTCAGTTCGCGCGCGAACGCCGCGGTCATGATGACGAGAGAAAGACAGTTTCCGGAACGGGCGGCGAAGGCTTCGGAGGCGGTCTTGGTCGTTGCCGCGTCGTACTCGAGCTTGAGTTGAGCTCGCTTGTAGAGGGCTTCGATCAGGCCGGCCTGGCGCCCTTTGGTTCGCAGCTGGCTGGCGATGTCGACGGCGAGGTAGCGCTTCATCTCGTCGCTCATCGTGAACACGTCGGCGGTCGAGATGCGCTCGGTCGGCGCCGCGAACAGGCGATCGGCGAGCAGCGCATCCGGCCGCTCGGGAGCGGGAGGGGTGGCGGCGCAGGCCGAGAGCAGGGCCGCGAGGGGCAGGAGAAACGACAAGGAACGCATGGTTCGTCTCCTCGCGGCTTGGCGCCGCGGCTGCTCATCACAGCACGAATGATGAACCAACGCAGCCGGGTTTTCGCGTGCCGGGTCAGGGCGCGACCCGGAAGGTGCCGTCGACGACCTCGGTGAAGCTGCGCTCTTCGCTCAGGATGAAGCGTTTCTCCTGGGCGAAGGCGAAATTCTCGCGCCCCTCGGCGTCGGCTTTCAGGCGTGCCCGGTAGGCTTCATAGGCCGCCAGCGAGGGGAAAGCGATCAGGCCCCAGGCGACGTCGTTCGTACCCTCGTGCGGCAGGAAATAGCCCACCAGTCGGCCGCTGCGGCGCGGGGTGATCCGCTCCCAGTTCTCGGCATAGGCCTTGAAGGCATCGCGCTGAAAGGGGTCGATCCGGTAGCGGATAAAGCAAGTGACGGTCACGGCGGACTCCTTGTCGAAGCAGGTGCCGTCACGACAGCTGCGCACGAGCATCGATGGTTCGTCTACGATCGAACCATGAAAGACGGCCCGAACATCGCCCGCGTCGCCGCCCTGATCGGCGATCCCGCCCGCGCCGAGGTGTTGACCGCGCTGCTCGCGGGTCGGGCGCTGACCGCCACCGAGCTCGCCGATATCGCGGGTGTCACGAAGCAGACGATCAGTGCTCATCTCTTCAAGCTGCTCGACGCCGGGCTCGTCGCGGTCGAGGCACAGGGACGGCATCGCTACTTCCGGCTCGCCGGCCAGGACATCGCGCTGCTGCTCGAATCGTTGATGGGCGTCGCGTTTCGCACCGGTGCGATTCGCCTTCGCCCCGGGCCGCGCGAGCCGGCGCTGCGCAAGGCGCGCATCTGCTACGACCATCTCGCCGGTGAGCTCGGCGTGTTCGCGTACGACGCCTTGCTCGCGCGGCAGGCGCTCGTCTCAGGCGCCGAGGGTCTCTACCTGACGAACGCGGGCGCCGCCTGGTTCACGGCGTTCGGC
>JAYSMB010000424.1:0-4188 GCA_043725065.1 Burkholderiales bacterium | reverse complement strand
CCGCCTGCAGCGAGGACGCCGCCACCGAGACGCGGCCGCGACCGAGCGTTTTCAACTGACTCGAGCTGCCGATGACGCTGTCGAGGTCGGCCATCGCCTTGCGCGCGAGCGGCAGGATCTCGGCGCCGGCGGGCGTCAGCTTCAGCATCCGCGTATGGCGGTCGAAGAGGCGAAGGCCCAGGTTGGTTTCGAGCTCACGAACCAGCGTGCTCACCGAGGACTGTGACAGCCGCAGCCGGTCGGCGGCGCGCGTGAAGTGCTCGGCTTCGGCGACGGCGATGAATGCGCGCAGCTGGCGCAAGGTGACATTCATTCCTGTTATCGATGAATTTATACAATTTAACTTGAGCACCGATTGTACTGAAGGTGCAATTATTGTTCTCAGCGCAACGGGAGTGCAGCAATGTCGAGCAGCAGGATTTCAACCGCAGTCAGGCATCTCGCCGCTTTGGCCCTGTGTGTCGCGGCGCTGCCGTTGGCGCATGCCGACGACAGGCTCGTCGTGTTGACCACTTGGTTTGCCCAGGCCGAACACGGCGGCCTCTATCAGGCGGCCGCGACCGGCATCTACAAGAAGTACGGACTCGACGTCACCGTGAAATCGGGGGGGCCGCAGGTCAACGGCGTGCAGCTACTGCTCGCCGGCCAGGCCGACTTCATCATGAGCTACGACTTTGCCGTCCTCCAGGGGGTCGAGCGCGGCCTGCCGCTGGTCACCGTCGCGGCGCCGTTCCAGTTCGACATGCAGGGCGTGATGGTGCACGAGGACGTGAAGAGCCTCGCCGGCCTGAAGGACAAGACTATCCTTGTCGCCGGCACGGGAACGACGTACTGGTGGCCGTGGCTGAAATCGAAGTACGGCTACAGCGACGCGCAGATGCGGCCCTACACCTTCAACCTGCAGCCGTTCTTCGCCGACAGCAACATCGCGCAGCAGGCGTTCGCTTCCTCCGAGCCCTACCAGGCGGCGCAAAAAGGCGTGAAGGTCAATTTCCTGCTCCTCGCCGACGACGGCTATCCGCCTTACACCGGGGCCGTGACGACGACGCAGAAGACGGTCGCCGAGCGCCCCGAGATGGTCGCGCGCTTCGTCAAGGCGACGATGGAAGGCTGGAAGAGCTTCATGGACAACCCGGCGCCGGCGATCGAGGCGATCAAGAAGGAAAACCAGAACATGACCGACGGCCAGATCGCCTACGCCATGCAGCGGATGCGCGAGATGAAGGTCGTGACGGGCGGCGACGCGGCCCGACTCGGCATCGGCGCGATGACCGACGAGCGCTGGAAGAAGACCGCCGACTTCATGGTCGCTGCGGGGCTGCTCAAGTCGACGACCGACTATCGCAAGGCCTACACGATGCAGTTCGTCAAAGATCTGCGGGTCATGCCGTGATGACCGGCGCCCCTTCCCGGAAAGCCGAACCCATGGGAGTCGACGCCGGAACCGAGCGCTCCTTCAACATCGAGGCGCCTTGCGCCGCGACTGTGCAGCAACCGCGGATCGGCGACGTCGTCCTCGCTGCCGATCGGGTCGAGAAGACCTACCCGAACGGGACGCATGCGCTGAACGAAGTCAACGTCGGCGTCCGGCGCGGCGAATTCGTCTCCCTGCTCGGCCCGTCGGGCTGCGGCAAGAGCACGCTCCTGAAGATGTTCGGTGGCCTCGAGACGCCGTCATCGGGGACGATCCGCCTGAACGACAACGCGGGCGAGGAGGGCAGCCGCTCGCTCGCCATGGTGTTTCAGGAAGCGACCCTGATGCCGTGGACGAGCGTCACCGAAAACGTTCGCCTGCCGCTCGATCTGGCCGGGATGGCCAAGCGCCAGAGCCAGGCCCGCATCGACGAGGCGCTCGAACTCGTCGGCCTGTCGCAGTTCGCCGGCTGCTACCCGCGCGAGCTCTCAGGCGGCATGCAGATGCGCGCCTCGATCGCGCGCGCCCTTGTCGTCCACCCGAGCGTGCTGCTGATGGACGAGCCTTTCGGCGCCCTCGACGAGTTCACCCGAAACCGCCTCGACAGCGACCTGCAGCGCCTGTGGAGGGCGCGCGGCTTCACGGTCGTGTTCGTCACGCACAGCATCTACGAAGCCGTATTCCTGTCGAGCCGGGTCATCGTCATGGCGGCGCGGCCCGGCCGCGTCATCGCCGACGTGCCGATCGACGGCCCGGAGGCGCGGGGCGACGATTTCCGCGTCTCGGCGCCGTTCATCGAGTACTGCCGCATCCTTTCCGAGCACCTGGTGCGCGCCAACCGCGGCGAGCGCTGACCGCGGCGATCCAGCCGCTGCGCAAGGACTCCCATGAACTCTCTCATGAACAACCCGGCGGCAGTGCGCATCCTCGCGCCCACCGCGCTCGGCATCGTCCTGCTCGTCACCTGGCAGATCGTCTGCAAGGTCTTCGCGGTGCCGGTCTATCTCGTTCCCATGCCGACCGACATCGCCGCGACGCTGGCGCAGGACTGGCCGCTCCTGAGCTCGGCCCTGATGGTCACGTTGAAGATCACGTTCTTCGCGTTCGCGGTGGCGGTCGTGCTCGGCGTCGCCGCGGCGTTCCTGTTCGTGCAGAGCCGGGTCATGGAAGTGAGCCTCTTTCCGTACGCGATCATCCTGCAGGTGACGCCGATCGTCGCGATCGCGCCCCTCATCATCATCTGGGTCAAGGCGCCGCTCCCGGCGATGGTGATCTGCGCGACGATGGTGGCGCTCTTCCCGATCATCTCCAACACCATCCTCGGCTTGCGCAGCGTCAACCCGGGGCTAGTCAACCTCTTCAAGCTCAACCGCGCGACGCGCTGGCAGACGCTCAGAAGGTTGCGCATCCCGAGCGCGCTGCCGTACTTCTTCGGTGGACTGCGCATCTCGAGCGGGCTGGCACTGATCGGCGCGGTGGTCGCCGAGTTCGTCGCCGGAACCGGCGGAACGGGCTCAGGCCTCGCCTACCAGATCCTGCAGTCGGGTTTCCAGCTCAACATCCCTCGTCTGTTCGCGGCCTTGTTCCTGATCACCGTCACCGGCATCCTGCTCTTCGTCGCGATGGCGATGCTCTCGAAATGGGCGCTCGGCGGCTGGCACGAAAGCGAGATGAGTTGAGCGCTTCCGGCGCGGACGATCTGCTCGTCCGCAACGCTGCATACGTCTTGACCGGATTGGCCGGCGCGGCGGCGCGAAGCCCCGCCGCCGATATCCGCATCTCTAGCGGCGTCATCACCGAGATTGGCCGCGGGCTCGTGGCCAAGAGCAGCGAGCGTGTCCTCGATGCGACCGATTGCGTTGTCTATCCGGGCTGGGTCAACACCCACCACCATCTCTTCCAGTCGCTGCTGAAGGGCGTTCCGGCGGGAATCGACTCGACCCTGACGCCGTGGCTGAAGGCGGTGCCGTACGCGTACCGCGGCGGCTTCGACGAAACGACATTGCGGCTGGCCGCGCGAATCGGCATCGTCGAGCTGATGCTCTCCGGCTGCACGACCGTCGCCGATCATCACTACATCTACTACCCCGGCATGGGGTTCGACCCGAGCGCGGCGCTCTTCGACGAGGCGGCGAAGCTCGGCGTTCGCTTCATGCTGCTCCGCGGCGGCGCGACGCAGAGCCGCGACGCCGAAGTGGGCGGCCCGGCGCACCTGAAGCCCGAATCGCTCGATGCGCTGCTCGCTGGCGTCGAAGCCGACGCGAAGCGCTTCCACCAGAGCGGGCCGCGGCCGCGAACGCGCGTCGCGATGGCACCGACGACGGTGACGATCTCGCTCAAGACCGGCGAAGCGAAAGCTGTCGCGCGCGCCGCGCGCTCGATCGGCGTGCCGCTGCATTCGCATTTGTCGGAAACGGTGAGCTACATCGAGTACTGTCAGACGAGCTTTGGCATGCTGCCGGTCGAATACGCCGCCGAGCAGGAATGGCTCGGGCCCGACGTCTGGTTCGCGCATCTGGTCCATCTAGCCGACTCGGAAATGCGGCTCCTTGCCGAGACCGGCACCGGCATCGCCCACTGCCCACAGAGCAATGGCCGGCTCGGCAGCGGCGTCGCGCCCGTGCCGGCGCTGGCCAGGATGGGTGCGCGAGTCTCGATCGGCGTCGACGGCGCTGCGTCGAACGAAGCCGCCGACATGCTCTCTGAAGCGCACCAGTGCTGGCTCGTCCATCGCGGCCACGCCGGCGCCGCGTCGCGCGCCCGGCCCGACGGCG
>JAYSMB010000423.1:0-10795 GCA_043725065.1 Burkholderiales bacterium | reverse complement strand
GTCATCCGCCACGCCGGTGCCGATGGCGTTGCAGATGCTGACGTTGCCGGCGCTGTAGGCGTCGACCAGGCCGGCGCAACCAAGCGTCGAATCGGGCCGAAACGCATCCGGGTCGAGAAAGTCGTCGTCGACGCGGCGATAGATGACGTCGACGCGTTTCGGCCCTTGAGTCGTCCGCATGTAGACGAAGTTGTCGTCGACGAACAGGTCCTGGCCCTCGACCAGCTCGATGCCCATCTGCTGGGCCAGGAAGGCGTGCTCGAAGTAGGCGCTGTTGTACATGCCCGGCGTAAGCACGACGACAGTCGGGTCGTTCACCGCCGCCGGCGCCACCGAGCGCAGCGTCTCGAGCAGCAGGTCGGGATAGTGGGCGACCGGCGCGACCCGATGCCGGCTGAACAGCTCCGGGAACAGCCGCATCATCATCTTGCGGTTCTCGAGCATGTAGCTCACGCCGCTGGGCACGCGCAGATTGTCTTCGAGCACGTAGTAGCTGCCGCTGCCATCGGCATTGGCGGCGCGGACGATGTCGATGCCGGCGATGTGCGAGTAAATGCCGCCGGCGACCTCGACGCCTTTCATCTCGCCGCGGTACTGGGCGTTGCCGATGACGTGCTCGGCGGGGACGACGCCCGCACGCAGGATGTCTTGCGCGTGATAGACGTCGTGAATGAAGCGGTTCAGGGCAGTGACGCGCTGGCGCAGGCCGCGCTCCATCTCGCGCCATTCGTGCGCCGGGATCACGCGCGGAATGAGGTCGAACGGGATCAGGCGCTCGGTGCCGTCGCCGTCTTCGTCTTTCGCGCCGTAGACGGCAAAGGTGATGCCGACGCGCCGGAAGATGACCTCGGCCTCTTCACGGCGCGAGTGCATCACCTGCGGCGGCTGCTCGCCCAGCCAGCGGTCATAACCGCGGTAGTGCTCGCGAACCGTGCCGCCCTCGCCCCGCATCTCGTCGAAGCCCAGTGCCATCCGAAAGCCTCCGTGGCGCGAGAGTAGCAAAGTCCGCGCCACCGGCCGCGGCGAGCCCCGAAACGACGCCGGAATCTAGGCTTCGTCGGCTTCGGCCTCGGCCTCGGACTCCGCTTCGGCCTTGTCGCCTTGTTCGGCCTTTTCGGCCAGAGCAGCTTTCTGCGCTTTGGTGGTCCTCTTGGCCTTGACAGGAGTGGGCGGCACCACCGGCGGCGGCTCGGCAGCCAGCAGCGCGGCGGCCGCCTCCTCCCGGATATGGACAATCTCGGCGCGTCGAAGAGCCAGCTCGATGCGCGGGCGCCAGGTCGCGTTGAGCGCCTTGTTGCCCAGCGAGTTCTTGGCCGAGCCGATGTAGCTCTCGAGTTCGGCCACCGACAAGCGGTCGAGCTTTGCGAACAGCGCCGTCTGCTCGTCGTGAGTGAAGGGTTCCATCGGGGCCGTTACGGTGTCTTTGTGCATGGGGCGAGCTTAGTCGCATTCCAGAATCGAATCCGCCGATTGACATTTCAATGCAAAGGCTCTCGCCCCGCACCGGGTCGGGGCGGGTTTCAGGGGCTGGCGAATGCCGCGACCGGGTGCCAGTACCGGCGCGCCGTTTCCCGTTCGCACGAGCCTGCAGCCGGTCCGCTGGCTGGCCACTGCCAGGCGCCGCAGGCCGGACTGGCGACGATGGCGATGCCGCGCGCGCGATAGCGCGCCAGCACGTCGGGCGCGGGGTGGCCGAAGCGGTTGCGATAGCCGGCCTGGAAGATCGCGAACTTCGGCGCGACGGCGTCGAGAAAGATCGCTGACGACGAGGTGCGGCTGCCGTGATGCGGTGCGATCAGCACATCGCTGCGCAAGGCCGACCCGTGCTCGGCGACCAGCAGCGATTCCTGCTCGCGCTCGATGTCGCCGGTGAGCAGCGCGCTGCGGCCGCCGCCGGAGACACGGATCACGCACGACATGGCGTTCGGCTTCAGCGTTCGCTCGTAGTCCCCGGCGGCCGGACGCAGGACCACGAAATCGACGCCGTCCCAGCGCCAGCCTTGCCCGGCCTCGCAACGCGAAGCGCGCTTCGCCGCCGTGAGGATCGGATGCCCGGGCTCGAGCGAGCTGGAGAGCGCGTCGACGGCGAGCGCGCCGAGCACGGCCTTTGCACCGCCGACGTGATCGAGGTCGCGGTGGCTGAGCACGAGCAGGTCGAGGTGCTCGTCGCCGCGCGCGCGAAGCAGCGGCACCAGCACGCGCTGGCCGGCATCGCTCTCGCGCGAATACTGCGGGCCAGCGTCGAACAGGAGCACGTGCGAGCGCGTGCGCACCAACACCGCCATGCCCTGTCCGATGTCGGCGGCGACGAGATCGAAGCTGCCTTCGTCGGGCAGCTCGCGCGGCGGCAGGAGCAAGGCCAGTGCGAGCGGCAGCGCCAGGACTCGGGCGCGCCAGGGCAGCGGCAACACCAGCAGCGCTGCTGCTGCCAGACCGGCGAGTTGAGCCCAGAGCGGCGCGACCGGAACGACCCAGACCGCCCCTGGAATCGCCGCGAGCTTTGCCAGGAACACGTCGAGCACCCGCACCGCCGCGCCGCCCAACCACCAGAGCGGCGAGGCCAGCGTGCCGAGCAGGGCGAGCGGCGTGATGAAGAGCGTCACGACCGGAATCGCGACGATGTTGGCGAGGAACCCGACGATCGAGACCTGCTGGAAAAAGACCAGGGTGAGCGGCGTGAGGCCGAGCGTCGCGATCATCTGGGTTCGAAGATCAGCGCGCGCGTGGGCGAAGGCACGCGCCGGCCAGCCGCGCCACCCCGGCGTGGGAGCGGGCTGCTCGCCCGGAGCCGCGTCGGTCGCCGGCGACGATGCCATGAGCAGGCCGACCGCCATGAACGAGAGCCAGAAGCCAGCCTGCGTCAGCGCCCACGGATCGAGCGCGGTCACCACCGCCGCGGCCGCGAGCAGGACAAGCAGCCACGGCCAGCGCACGCCTGCGCCTTGTAGCAAGGTCACCGTCGCAAGCATCCATACCGTACGCTGCGAGGGCACGCCCCAGCCCGAAAAGACCGCGTACCCCGTCGCCGCGAGCAAGCCGCCCCAGCGTGCGGCGACGGGTACCGGCAGCGCCAGCGTCGCCCGGGAACTGCGCCGCCAGAGCGCGCCGAGAGCCAGGCCGGCAAGCCACGCGAACATGGTGACGTGCAGGCCGCTGATCGACATCAGGTGAGCGACACCGGTGTTGCGGAACCGGTCCCAATCCTCGCGCTCGATCGCGCTCTGATCGCCGACCGCCAATGCGGCGAGCACGCCGGCGGAGCGTCGGTCGGCAACGTTGGCGTAGATCGCGTCGCGCACCCGCTGGCGCAGCCGCTCGACCGGAAATCCCGCCGCCTCGCTCAGCATCCGCGGCGCCGGCGCATCGCGCACGTAGCCTGTGGCGCGCAAACCCTGTTCGAAAAGCTGCAGCTCGTAGTCGAAGCCGTGCGGGTTGAGGTTGCCGTGCGGACGGCGCAGTCGTACCGTGAAACGCCAGCGCTGACCGGCGCGCAACTCGCGCTGCGGCTGCGAGAGCGCCGCGTCTTCGTGAAAGCCGTTGTACCAGCCGAGGGCGACACGCCGCGGCAGCACCGCACCTTCACGAACGCGCGATTCGGGATCGAACTCGAAACGAAAGCGCAGCCCGCTCGGACCTTGTTGCGGCAAGCTGGCGACGACGCCGGTGACGACGAGGTCGGGCCCTTCGAGTGCGGGCGCGAGCGCGTCATCGAGACGAACCGAGGCTTGCCAACCCGTGACGGCGAAGCCGGCGATGAGCGCTCCGGCAACCGCGATCCCGGCGCCGACAAGGCCACGCCGTCGCAACGCGAATCCGGCGAAGAGTGCAAGCAAGCCCAGGGCAGCGAAAGCGACGTACGCCGCCAACGGCAGGAGCGAACGTTCCTGCAACTGGATCGCGACGCCTGCCAGCCACGCCAGCAGCGGCACGGCGAGGCGGGTCCCGGTGGCCGGTGCTCGCATCGTCGAAAGTGTAGAGGCGAGAGCGGGCTGTGGCGCTCACCTCGCCCCCTCCGTACGGCGACGCCCAGGGGAGTGCCCTCACGCGGGGGTTAGAGACGAGCGGGGTGTACGATTTGTGCCCGACCGCCGCGCCCGGCCCGACTCCATGTCCTCGATCTACGACCGCCTGACCGATCTCGACATCTCGCTGCCGCCGCTCGCGATTCCGGCGGGCGCTTACGTGCCATTCGTCCGCAGCGGCAACCTGGTGTTTCTCTCCGGCCACATCGCCAAGCGCGACGGCAAGGTCTGGGTCGGCCAGCTGGGCCGCGACATGACCACGGCGACCGGCAAGAAGGCGGCCCGCGCCGTCGCGGTCGACCTGCTCGGCACGCTGCACGCGGCCGTCGGCGATCTCGACAAGATCGAGCGCATCGTGCGCATCACGAGCCTGGTCAACAGCGCGCCGGATTTCACCGAGCACCACCTGGTCACCAACGGCTGCTCCGAGCTGTTCGGGGAAGTCTTCGCCGACAAGGGCGCGCATGCGCGCAGCGCCTATGGCGTCGCGCAACTGCCCCTCGGCGCCTGCGTCGAGATCGAACTGATCGCCCAGGTCGCCGGCTCCGCGCACGGCGAATGAACGCCGCTCGCAGGGGGCGGCCGACCTTCGGGCCCGATCCGCGCGGCACACGGACCGGTTGGCTGTTCGCCTTCGTGGCCGTCGCGTCGTTCGGCGCGGTCGCGGCAGCGCTCGTGTCGCAACACCTCCACGGCATGGAGCCGTGCCCGTGGTGCGTCTTGCAGCGGCTCGTGTTCGTCGCGCTCGGCGTTTTTGCTTTGCTCGGGTTCGTCTGGCGCGGCACGGCGGGCATCCGCGTCGCCGGGACGTTCTCGCTGTTGCTCGCGGCAGCGGGGCTCGCGGCGGCGCTCTGGCAACACTTCGCCGCCGCCAAATCGGCGTCGTGCGATCTGACGCTGGCCGATCGAATCATGAACGCGACCGGACTCAATGCCATGCTGCCCGGCGTGTTCGAAGCGCGCGCGAGTTGCGCCGACGCGGCGGTGAACCTGTTCGGCGTGTCTTACGACTTCTGGTCGGCCGGCCTGTTCGCGATCATCGCGATACTGATGCTCGTCGCCTTGCGTCGCGCCTGAAGCGCGCCGCCGTTTCCGCTCAGTCAACCGGCGTATTCAGCGCCACCTCGTCGCAGATCGCTTCGAGCACGGAGATGACGGCCGACTCCGAGTACTTGCCGGGCACCAGCGCCTGGCAGATCGACTGGGCCGTGCGCAGCCGTTCATAGACCGCGATCGACGCGTCGATCTCGATCCGCGGCACGTGTGCGGCCTGCAGGATGTCGAGACGCTGGTCGAATGAATCGGTGGTGTCGTGGACGATCTTTTTCATGGCGCTGCCTTTGCTTGCAAAAAACGGGGGCGAAACTTCGATCGTAGCTTCAGGCGTTGGTCGCGGCGACGACGCGCATCGCCTTCGGGATCGCGTCCTGACGCCGGCCCTTGCGGGCACGATGGCCGACGTGCGCCTCGAGTGCGGCAGCACGCAGCACTTCGTCGCGCGGCTTGCCGCCGCGGCCGGTGCCGAGCACGCGCAAGGCGTCCCCGAATGCGGCGGCGCTGACCAAAGCGTCCTTGGCATCGAGGTCGACGAGGGTGAGACCGCGCCCGCCCTTCGCTTGTAGTTTCAATTCGTCGAGACCGAATACGAGCAGGCGGCCTTCGAGCGTGAGGCAGGCGACGCGTGCCGTGCCCGTGCCGACGACCGATGGCGGCAAGGGCTTTTCTTCGCCCTCGAGCGCGAGAAAATCCTTGCCGCCGCGTTGCCGCGAGACCAGGTCGCCAGCGCGCGCAAGCAGGCCGAAGCCGCCGGTGCCGGCCAGCAGCAGCATCTGCTCGGCGCGGCCGGCAAAGTAGTGCGCCGGCTGCGTGCCGGGCTCGAGATCGATGAGCGAGGTGACGGCCAGGCCATCGCCGCGACCGCTCGGCAGCGACGCCACAGCGGCTGAATAGACGCGGCCGTCGCTACCGAAGATGAGCAGTGTGTCGACACTGCGGCAGGCGAACGTGCCGTACAGCGCGTCGCCGGCCTTGAAGACGAGCTGAGCGGCGTCGACCTCGTGGCCTTTCAGCGCCCGCACCCAACCCTTGAGGCTCACGGCGACGGTGACCGGCTCGTCGACCACCTTCACTTCGGCCACCGAGCGCTTGCCTGCTTCGATCAGGGTGCGGCGCTCGTCGCCGAAGGCCTTGGTGTCGGCCTCGATCTCGCGGACCACGGTGCGCTTCAACGCTGCCGGGCTGGCCAGCAGGTCGCGCAATCGAGCCTCTTCGGCGCGCGCCTCCTTCAACTCCTGCTCGATCTTGATCGCTTCGAGCCGGGCCAGCTGGCGCAGGCGAATCTCGAGGATGTCTTCAGCCTGCCGTTCGCTGAGCGCAAAACGTTCGACCAGCGCCACCTTGGGTTCATCGGCCGCGCGGATCAGGGCGATCACTTCATCGATGTTGAGCAGCACGAGCTGCCGGCCTTCGAGGATGTGGATCCGGTCGGCGACCTTCTTCAGTCGATGCTGCGAACGCCGCTCGACCGTCGCGAGGCGAAAGCCGATCCATTCGACGATCAGCTGGCGCAGGCTCTTCTGGGTCGGCCGGCCGTCGGCACCGACCAGGGTCAGGTTGATCGGTGTCGAGCTCTCGAGGCTGGTATGGGCGAGCAGCGTCTTCAGCAATTCGTTTTGCGGCGTGCGGCTGGTCTTGGGCTCGAACACCAGACGCACCGCCGCTTCCTTGCCCGATTCGTCGCGCACCGCGTCGAGCACCGAGAGCACGCTCGCCTTCAACTGGATCTGCTCGCTGCCGAGCGCCTTCTTGCCGGCGCGCAGCTTCGGGTTGGTGAGTTCCTCTATCTCCTCAAGCACTTTCTGCGAGCTCGTTCCCGGCGGCAGCTCGGTGACGACGACCTGCCACTGGCCGCGCGCCAGGTCCTCGATCTTCCAGCGCGCGCGCACCTTGAGCGAGCCGCGGCCGCTCGCATACGCGGCGCGGATCTCCTCGGGCGCACTGATGATCCAGCCGCCGCCGGGATAGTCCGGTCCGGGCAGCAGCCTGGCCAGTTCGTCATCGCCGAGCTTGTCGTCCTTGATCAGGGCGATCGCCGCCGCGGCAACCTCGCGCAGGTTGTGGCTCGGGATCTCGGTGGCCAGACCGACCGCGATGCCGCTGGCGCCGTTGAGCAGCACGAAGGGCAGTCGCCCGGGCAGCAGCCGGGGCTCTTCGGTCGAGCCGTCGTAGTTGGGAATGAAATCGACGGTGCCTTCGTCGATCTCGTCGAGCAACAGGCGCGCGATCGGCGCCAGACGTGCTTCGGTGTAGCGCATGGCGGCGGCGCCATCGCCGTCGCGCGAGCCGAAGTTGCCCTGGCCGTCGACCAGCGGATAGCGCTGCGAGAAGTTCTGCGCCATCCGCACCAGCGCGTCGTAGGCCGCCTGATCGGAGTGCGGATGAAAGCGTCCGAGCACGTCGCCGACGACGCGCGCGCTTTTGACCGCCTTCGGCCCCGCGGCCGTCGTGAAGAGCAGCCCCATGCGCGCCATCGCGTACAGGATGCGGCGCTGCACCGGCTTCTGGCCGTCGCTGACGTCGGGCAGCGCGCGGCCCTTGACAACCGAGAGCGCGTACTCTAGATAGGCGCGCTCGGCGTAGTCGCCGAGGGCAACCGCATCGCCGGAAGGCGGCGGCGAATCGAACAGGTCAGGGGTCACGGAGAGACGTTAGCGAGGGAATCGTTCTCGCAATTTGAGTTTCCAGAATTTGCCGGTCGAGGTGCGCGGCACGGCTTCGATCACTTCGTAGCGGTCGGGCAACTGCCACTTGGCAAAACCGTGCGCGAGCAGATGCGCGCCGAGCGCGGCAGCCAGCAACTCCTTGTCGCCGCCCTGCCCTGGCTTGAGAACGATGCAGGCCAGCGGACGTTCGCTCCACTTCGGATCGGCGATCGCGATCACCGCGGCTTCGACGATCGCCGGATGTGCCATCAAGGCGTTCTCGAGATCGACCGACGAGATCCACTCGCCGCCCGACTTGATCAGGTCCTTGGTGCGGTCGGTGATGCGGACGCAGGCGTGGTCGTCCATCGCCGCGACATCGCCGGTGCGCAGCCAGCCGTCATCGGTGAACTTCTCGTCGCTGACCGGAACGCCGTGGTACGAGCCGGTGACGAAGGGACCGCGGCACTGGATCTCGCCGACGCTCTTGCCGTCCCACGGCGCGTCATGGCCGTCATCGGCGCGGATCCGCACGTCGACCAGCGGCACCGGCACGCCGGCCATGGCGGCGCGACGATAGCGCTCGTCGGCGCTCGCGCTGTCGCTGCGGATCGCGACCGTGGCGAGCGGCGAGGTTTCGGTCATGCCCCAGCCCTGCGCCAGCCAGACGCCATGCCGGTCGAAGGCGCGGATCAGCGACTCGGGCACCGCCGCGCCGCCGACCATCGAACGCATGCCCTCCGGCAGTTGCCAGCGGCCCGGCTCTTCGCTCAGCGCTCGCTCGAATCGCTGGATCAGACCGAGCCAGATCGTGGGCACGCCGAGCGAGAGGGTCGGCCGCTCGGCCTTGATGAGGTCGAGCAAATCGTCGGGATGAAGATGCGGTCCTGGGAAGACCATTTTCGAGCCCATCATCACCGCGCCATAGGGCAGGCCCCAGCAGTTGGCGTGGAACATCGGCGTCACGGGCAGCAGCACGTCGGCCGACTGCAGGCGCCAGTTCTCGCCGAGGCAGCCGACCAGCGTGTGCAACACGGTCGAGCGGTGCGAATAGACGACGCCCTTGGGTCGACCGGTCGTTCCCGACGTGTAGCACATCGACACCGCGTCGTTCTCGTCGTGGGCGACGAACTCGAAGCGGTCGGCATCGGCGGAAGCCAGCAGCGACTCGTAGTCGATGAAGCCCGCGGCGGTGTCGATCGGCGCACCCGAGAACGGGAAGACGATGACCTTCTCGAATGCATGCTTGCCGGCGAACTGCCGATACAGCGGCAGCAGGATGTCGTCGACGACGAGAAAGCGATCTTCGGCGTCGTTCGCGATCCAGCCGATCTCGTCGGCCGCGAGGCGCAGGTTGAGCGTGTGCATCACGCCGCCCGCCGCCGGGATGCCGAAGTAGCACTCGAGATGGGCGTGGTGATTCCAGCACAGCGTGGCAACGCGATCGCCCTTCTTCAGTCCGAGCGATTGCAGCGCCGCGGCAAGAGCCCGCGTACGCCGGTGGTACTCCCCGTAGGTGTGCGTGCGCAGCGTCTTGTCGGGCAGGCGCGAGACGATCGTCTTCGATGGAAAAAGCGTGCCGGCACGATCGAGCAGGTGGTTGAGCGAGAGCGGCACGTTCATCATCGTCGAGCGGATCACGGCGTTCTCCTTCGTTGCGATCGGAAATGCAAAAGCTAGGCGGCGCCGGCGACCAGGCGCCGCGCTTCGACGCGCGCCTCGTGCTCGGCGCGCAGCATCGACATCACGATCAGCGATTCGTAGCCTGCCTCGCTGCGCACACTGTCGCGCAGCCGCCCTTCCTCGACGAAGCCTTCGTCGCGGTAGAGCGCGAGCGCACGTTCGTTCTTTTCCTTGACGTCGAGCCAGAAACGATGCGCGCCCAGGTCGCGAAACGCCATCTCGACAAGCAGCCTGACGCAAGCCCGGCCGTAGCCCAGGCCCTTGGGCAAGAGCACCAGCCGTTTCAGCTCGACCGAGCCATGCGGATTGCGACAGCCTTGCAGGATGACGAATCCGGCCGACGGCCAGGCCTCGCCCGCCTCGACGATGAAATGGCGAAAGTCCGGGAAACGGATCGCGCCTTCGTGCTGCACCCGTTCCCACGGCGTGATGAAGGGGCGGTTGCCGGCGTCGTCTTCGACCGACTGAACGAACGCGAGGTCCGAGAGCATCGTCGGCCGCAGGCGAACGCGCGGTGCCGCCTTCATGGCCGGCTCCCGACACTTGCGCGCCAACGCTCGGCCGCGGCCACCAGGGCTTGCGGCTCGACATCGAGCGCGATCAGCGGAATCGCGATCGGCCGGCCCGGGCGTCGCCACAGCCCTTCGATCGGGCCGAACAACCAGCGGACGTAGGTTCCATGCGAAGGAGCGACGCAGCCCGGATCGATGTCGAGCACGAGATGAAACAGGCTGCGATCGCCGCCGGTGCGGCGAAAGCTGACGCCGCGCACTGCCGTCCACGGCAGCACGCCCCAACCGGGATGGTGCAAGCCCGCCGCATCGAGCCGCATGGCGTGCCCCGCGGCGGTCCGTCGCACCAGCAGGCCACAGGCTTGAGCCAACAGCCACAAGGCGAGCACCAGTGCCCCGGCGCTCATGATGGCCTCGTCGAACTCGAGCTCGGTACGGCGAATCGCGACCATCAGCGCAGCCGTCGCGAGGCCGCCGAGCGCGACCAGCACGATCGGCCGTGACCTCGATCCCGCGATCAGTGGCGTTCCCGGTGCCGACTTCGCACTTGCGCCATCCTTCGGCACGGTGGTGCTCGTCACACGTCGACCTCGACCGCATCGCCATGCAGTTCCATCAGGTCGCGGCGTGCCTGCGCTTCGCCCTTGCCCATCAGCCTGGTCAACGCCAGCGTCGTCGCCACGGCACCGGCGCTGCCGAACTCGATCCGCAGCAAGCGCCGTGTCTCCGGATTGAGCGTGGTGTCCCACAACTGCTCGGCGTTCATTTCGCCCAGGCCCTTGAAGCGGCTGATGCTCCACGAGTTCTCGCGCGCGCCTTCCTTCTTCAGCCGGTCGGTGGTCGCGTGCAGTTCGCCTTCGTCTAGCGCGTAGATCTT
>JAYSMB010000422.1:0-6628 GCA_043725065.1 Burkholderiales bacterium | reverse complement strand
CGACTTCGATCGGTCGGCGCGCTTCGCCGGCGTGCCGTTCACCTTGCCCGATCCTTTTCCGATCGCCACGCAGAACGCGGCGCGCCTGTTCTGGTGGCTGAAGGACGAGCGGCCCGCCTCGGCGGCGCCGTGGGCGCGGCACTGTCTGCGCGCTTACTTCACGCGCAACGTCAATCTCGCCGACGCCGACGGACTGAAGCGCCTCGCCGCCGAGTTCGGCATCGACGCTGGCGAGGCCGAATCCGTCTGGACGGCACCGGCCTGGAAGACTCGCCTGCGCCAGGCCTGCGACGAGGCGATCGCGCGCGGCGTGTTCGGCGCGCCCTTTTTCATCGTCGACGGCGAGCCTTTCTGGGGCAACGACCGGCGCGCGCAAATAGAGCGCTGGCTGGCCAGTGGCCCGTTCTAGGCACCACCTCTTTCAACTGAAGATCGATATGGAATTGCTCGGCTATCTGCGCACGCAGGCGCACGCCAACCGGCTCGCCAACCACCGTCTGCATCACGCCATGCGCACGCTCTCGGGCGAGGAATTCGCGGCGCCGCGCACCAGCTTCTTCCCCAGCCTGGCGAAGACGCTCAACCACATCCTCGCCGTCGATCTCTATTACCTCGCGGCCCTGCACGGCGAGGCCGACATGGAGCGGCAGTGGCGCGACGCGCCGAACTGCGAGACCGTCGCCGACCTCGCCTATGCCCAGGCGGCCGCTGACGAGCGCTTCACCGCCCATGTCGGCGCGCTCTCGGCGGCGCAGCTCGAAGACGTCGTCGACATGGTCCGTGCCAAGGGTCGCATCCAGCGCGAGCGGCGCGGCCATGTCATCGCCCATCTGCTCAACCACCAGGTCCATCACCGCGGCCAGGCCCACGCCATGCTTGCCGGCACGGCGATCAAGCCGCCGCCGCTCGACGAGTTTCTGATGCCGAGCGAAGCGCATTTCCGCGAGGCCGAGCTGAAGACGCTCGGCTGGACCGAAGCCTCGCTGTTCGGCCACGCGACGGGAGCCGCCTGACGCCTGCGCTACGCTTGCGGGCTCCGTCGAGGCGCACCGCGAACACCTTTGGACAACATCTATCTCACCCCCGAGCACGAGCTGCTGCAGGAGCAGATCGCCCGCTTCATCGCCCGCGAGGTCGAGCCGCACGCGCTCGCCTGGGAAGAGGCCGGCCACACGCCACGCGAGGTGCTGAAGAAGCTCGGCGGCGCCGGCCTGCTCGGCCTCATGTACGAAACCGAGCACGGTGGCGCCGAGGCCGACGCGCTGACCAACCTGGTCTTCGCCGAAGCGCTTTCGCAGTCGACCTTCGGCGGCTTCATCATCACTGTGCTCGTGCACACCGACATGGCGAGCCCGCACCTGCATCACGCCGGCACGCCGGCGCAAAAGGCGCGCTGGATGCCGGGCATCACGGCGGGGGAGACGATCACCGCCGTCGCGATCTCCGAGCCCGGCGCCGGCTCCGACGTCGCCGGCATCCGCACCACGGCCAGGCGCTCGACCGACGGCGGCGAGTGGATCCTCGACGGCAGCAAGCTCTTCATCACCAACGGCGTGCTCGCCGACCTGTACTTCGTCGCCGCCAAGACCGGCGAGGGCGGGCATGCGATGTCGATGTTCGCGGTCGAGAAGGGCACGCCCGGCTTTCGCGTCGGCCGCGCGCTCGACAAGTCGGGATGGCTTTCGTCCGATACCGCGGAGCTGGTGTTCGAGAACGTTCGCATTCCGGCCGATAACCTGCTCGGCGAAGAGAACCGCGGCTTCTACTCGGTGATGAAGAACTTCCAGACCGAGCGCATTGCCCTCGGCGCGATGGCGATCGGCCACTGCACGCAGGCCCTGCGCGTGACGCTCGAATACGTGCGCGATCGGCGCGCCTTCGGCGCGCCGTTGTTCGACAAGCAGGTGGTGCGTCAGCGTCTCGCCATGCTCGACGCCAAGACCCGGGCCGCGCGTTCCTTCATGTATCACTGCGCCTGGCGCGTGATGCAGGGCCACGACGTGGTGCAGGAGGTCTCGATGCTGAAGGCGCTGACCGGCGAGCTCGTCAACGAGGTGGTTTCGGGGTGCCAGCAGTTCCACGGCGGCATGGGCTACATGCGCGGCACGGTGATCGAGCGGCTCTGGCGCGACGCCCGGGTGCTCGCCATCGGCGGCGGCGCCACCGAGGTGATGCTCGATGAAGTCGCCAAGCGCTACTGAAGAACTGCGAATCGCCTTTCAGGCACAGAAGGAGATGACATGACGAGCACACTACGCGTCGAACGAGCGGGCGCCGTGGCCCGCGTCTGGCTCGACCGGCCCGACGTGCGCAACGCCCTCAACGCCGCGCTCATTCGCGAGTTGGCCACCACCTTCGCATCGCTTTCGGCCGAGGGCGAAAACGTGCGCGCCATCGTTCTCGGTGGCAGCGGCAAGGCCTTCTGCGCCGGCGCCGACCTCGCCTTCATGCGCGAGGTCGGCGGCTACAGCTGGGAGCAGAACCGCAGCGACGCCGAGGTGCTCGCCGAGATGCTGTGGGCGATCTACAGCTGCCCGATCCCGGTGGTCGCGCGCATCCATGGCGATTGTTACGCGGGCGGGCTCGGCATCGCTTCGGTCTGCGACATCCGCGTCGCCGCCGACGTCGCCACCTTCTGCCTCAGCGAGGCGCGCCTCGGCCTCCTGCCGGCGACGATCAGCCCCTACGTCGTGCGCGCCATGGGCGAGCAGGCGGCGCGCCGCTACTTCGTCACCGCCGAGCGCTTCAGCGCCGCCGAGGCAAAGGCGATGGGCTTCGCGCACGAGGTCTGCGCCGCCGACGAGCTCGACGCCAAGGTCGACGCCAAGGTCGACGCCATCGTCGCCGCGATCGTCGCCAACGGGCCGATGGCAACGCGTGCCTGCAAGCAGTTGGTGCAGGACGTCGCCGGGCGCGAGATCACGCCGGCACTGCGCGCCGAGACGGCACGCCGCATCGCCGACATCCGCGCCAGCGCCGAGGGCAAGGAAGGCGTTGCCGGTTTCCTGGAAAAGCGCAAGCCGGCATGGCTGTTGCCATGAATCTCGACCTGTCCCACCTCATCGCCATCGCCGCCGCGCTCGGCTGGGCGAGCGGCCTGCGGCTGTATTCCGTCGTCTTCTTCACCGGCGCCGCCGGTGCGCTGGGCTGGGTCGATCTGCCGTCGGGCCTGCACCTGCTCGAGAGCCCGTGGCTGCTGGGCGCGAGCGGCGTCATGCTCTTCGTCGAGTTCTTCGTCGACAAGATTCCCGGCCTCGACAGCGTCTGGGACGCGCTGCACACGCTGATCCGCATTCCCGCCGGCGCCGTGCTCGCCGCAGCGGTGTTCGGCGGCGACCACGCGACCTGGACGACGATCGCCGCGCTGCTCGGCGGCACGCTCGCGGCGACCAGCCACATCGCCAAAGCGACGACCCGCGCCGCTGCGAACACGTCGCCTGAGCCGATCTCCAACATCGCCCTGTCGCTGCTCGGCGACGGCCTGGTGCCGTTCGCGCTGTGGCTCTCTTGGACGCATCCGGTCGCCTTCTTCGTGGCGCTCGCACTGTCTCTCGTCGTCATGGTCGCGACGATCTGGATGCTGGGGCGATTCCTGAGACGCGCCGCCAGCGCGGTCGCCCTGCGCTATCGTCGTCCGATGCCTCCTGCCGCACATATCGGGATGAATCGATGAGCTCATTGCCGAGCAAGGTCATCTTGGTCGACGTCGGGCCGCGCGACGGGCTGCAGAACGAGAAGCAGACGGTCGATGCGGCGGTCAAGATCGAGCTCGTGCATCGCTTGCAAGCGGCCGGGCTGAGCGAGATCGAGGTCACCAGCTTCGTCAGCCCGAAGTGGGTGCCGCATATGGCCGACAACGTCCAGGTGATGGCCGGCGTGCGGCGCGTGAGCGGTGTGCGCTATTCGGTGCTGACGCCCAACCTCAAGGGCTTCGAGGCGGCGGTCAAAGACCCGGCCCACCGGCCCGACGAGATCGTCGTGTTCGGCGCTGCCAGCGAGGCCTTCAGCCAGCGCAACATCAACTGCAGCATCGAAGAAAGCATCGAGCGCTTCCGGCCGGTGGTCGAGGCCGCGCATGCCCAGGCGATCAAGGTACGCTGCGCGATCTCGGTCGCGCTCGGCTGCCCGTACCAGGGCGAGGTCACACCCGACGAAGTGGAGCGCGTGGTGCTGCTGATGAAGGCAATCGGTGTCGACCACTGCGGCATCGCCGACACCATCGGCGTGGGCACGCCCAGGCGCGTGCAGGCGGCGATGCGGCGCGCGCTGAAGCACTTTCCTGTCAATGAGGTGAGCGGTCATTTCCACGACACCTACGGCCAGGCGCTGGCCAATATCTACGCCTGCCTGGAGATGGGCGTCCACACCTTCGACGCGAGCGTGGCCGGCCTGGGCGGTTGCCCGTACGCGAAGGGCGCGACCGGCAACGTCGGCACCGAAGACGTGCTCTTCATGCTCAATGGGCTGGGCATCGAGACCGGCATCGACATCGACCGGCTGGTCGATGCGGCCGCGTTCATTTCCGGGGTGCTCGGCTGCAAGCCGGTGTCGCGCACTGGAAACGCATTGCTCGCCAAGCGCGCCGCCAAGGCGCAGGCGGTGGCCACGTGAACGTGGCGCTTCAGGATCGCCCCGAAGGATTTCGCCGCGTCAGCGCGCTGCTCGCGCAGCGGCAACACCTGCACGCACCGGTGTTCCTCGAGGTCGCCGCGCGCACCGCGCAGGAGGCCGCCGATGCGCTGGGCGTGCGCGTGGGCCAGATCGCCAAGAGCGTGGTGTTCCGGCGCAAGTCCGACGACGCAGCGGTGCTGGTCGTGACCTCGGGCGACCAGCGGGTCGACGAGCGCAAGGTCGCGCTTCTGGTCGGCGCGGTCGGCCGCGCCGATGCCGAGTTCGTCAAGGCGAAGACCGGCTACACGATCGGCGGCGTCGCGCCGGTGGGCCACAGCACGCCGCCGGTGCTGCTGATCGACCGTGAGCTGTTTCGCTTCGACGAGATCTGGGCCGCGGCCGGCCATCCTCATGGCGTGTTCAGGTTGAGCCCGCAGGAACTGGTGCGGCTGACCGGCGCCCCGGCGTCCGATGTGGTGCTCGTGCGATCGGGGCTGCGCGTGGCTGATCCGGCGGAAGTTTCCAGCCCATGCACCGGCGTGTGCCGCATGGACGAGCGCAGCGGCTGGTGCGTGGGCTGCTCTCGCACGCTGGCCGAGATCGCCGCCTGGTCGACGCTGAGCGACGAACAGAAGCGCCGCGTGGGCGATGCGCTGGCGCTGCGCAACGTGGAGGCGGCGTCTGCGGCGCGGCAAGACCCGGCGAGCCGGCCATGAAACATCTGACCTTCTGGTTCGACCCGATCTCGCCGTTCGCGTACCTGGCGTTCGAGCGTCTGCCGCAGGTGCTCGAAGGCGTGTCGTACGACGTGAGCTACCGGCCGATCCTGTTCGCGGCGCTGCTTGCGCACTGGGGTCAGAAGGGCCCGGCCGAGATCGAACCGAAGCGGGCCTGGACCTTCCGCCATGTGCACTGGCTTGGCGCACACCACGGCGTCGAAATGGCCACCCCCGCGCAACACCCGTTCAACCCGCTCGCGCAGTTGCGCCTGCTGCTGGCCTGCGCGCCCGAGGGCGGCACGCCGAACCGCCGCGCCTGCGAGGCCGTGTTGCGCCACGTCTGGCGCGGTGGCGGCGACCCGAACGATGCGCAGCGCATGCAGGCGTTGCGCGACGAGCTCGCGCTGCGCATCGCGCCCGAAGCGGCATCGGTCAAGGAAGCGTTGAGGGCGTCGACCGCCGAAGCCATCGCCCTCGGCCTGTTCGGTGTGCCCACGATCGAGGTCGACGGCCGCCTGTTCTGGGGCCTCGATGCATTGCCGATGGTCAGCGCGTGTCTGCGCGGCGACCCCTGGTTCGACACTGCAGCCTGGTCGCGCGAGGCGGCGCTGCGTCCCGGCGTGCAGCGCTGACGCGTCCCGACCGCGCGGGCGTACGTGGGCTCCACCGCGACCTCGGTATTTTCCCGGTGCGCGCCGGATCACCGGCGATTTACCACATTGAGAAATGATGTATCCGGGTTGCACCCGAGTTTGTCAGCCTGGGTTCAGCAAAGCGTAAGCCGCGGGTCAGAGGCCCCGCTGAACATGCGCAGTCGCGTCACCGGGGGGTGATGCCCGTTCAAACAAGGAGACGTCAATATGGCAACCACAGTGGCAGCCGGCTCGAAGGTCGGCCAGCCCATGACGGCAGCGGAGAAGAAAGTCATCTTCGCGTCGAGTCTGGGCACGGTGTTCGAGTGGTACGACTTCTATCTCTACGGCTCGCTTGCGGCGATCATCGCCAAGCAGTTCTTCTCGGCACTGGACCCGGCTTCGGGCTTCATCTTCGCGCTGCTGGCCTTCGCCGCCGGCTTCATCGTGCGGCCGTTCGGCGCGCTGTTCTTCGGCCGTCTGGGCGACATGATCGGGCGCAAGTACACCTTCCTGATCACGATCGTGATCATGGGCCTGTCGACCTCGATCGTCGGCTTCCTGCCCTCGTACGCCTCTATCGGCGTGGCCGCACCGGTGATCCTGATCGGTCTGCGGCTGCTGCAGGGCCTGGCGCTCGGCGGTGAATACGGCGGTGCCGCCACC
>JAYSMB010000421.1:0-5536 GCA_043725065.1 Burkholderiales bacterium | reverse complement strand
CGCCTTCGGAAAGGCGATCAGCAGGATGCCGATGCCGAGCACCAGCCAGGTCTCGTTGGCGTCCCAGAACGGGCCGATCGAGGCGACCAGCATGTCCTTTTCCTTCGGCGTCGCGCGGGACATCAGCATGCCGACGCCGAGGTCGTAGCCGTCGCTGACGACGTAGATCAGCATCGCGATTCCCATCAGCGCCATGAAGATGACTGGCAGGGCGGCGTCGAAGCTCATGACGCTCATCGGGCGGCCTTCATGCGGTGGCGCCCTCGCCCAGTGGTGGCGAGCCCGGGACGATGGCCGGCTGCGCGCCGCGCCCGTTGGCGTTCTCGGCGAGCACTTCCTCGGGCTTTTCGGCCATGTACTTGAGAACGCCGACGTAGGCGATGACGAGTGCGATGTAGAGCACGACGTAGAGCGCCAGCGTCAGCGCGATCGTCGGCGCCGCCACCTTCGAGGCGATGTCCGCGGTGCGGATGAGCTCGTAGACGATGAATGGCTGGCGGCCGATCTCGGTCACGTACCAGCCGCAGACGGTGGCCAGCCAGCCCGCGAAAGTCATCCCGGCAAAGACCCGGAGCACCGGCCGGGGCAGGTTCGCGGCGTTCCAGCCGCGGCGCCTGTAGAGCCAGAGACCGACCCAACTCGTGGCGAGCATCAGCACGCCGATGCCGACCATCGCGCGGAGCGCGAAGAACAGCGGCGCGACCGGCGGATGGCGACCCACGAATTCGTTCAGGCCCTTGACCTCGCCATCGGCCGAATGGGTGAGGATCAAGCTGCCGAGCCGGGGGATGGCGATCTCGAAATGGTTGCCGCGTGTCTTCTCGTCGGGCCACGCGAAGAGGCGCAGCGCGGCGCCCTTCTCGGTGTTCCAGATGCCTTCCATCGCGGCGATCTTCTGCGGCTGGTGCTCGAGCGTGTTGAGGCCGTGCTCGTCGCCGACCAGGATCTGCAAGGGCGCCGCGATGGCCGCGACCGTCAGGGCCACGCGAAGCACGCGAGGCGCCGAACGCGCCGCGACACGGCGCAGCAGCTGCCATGCGCTCAGCCCGGCGAGCAGGAACGACACCGTCAGCACCGAGGCCAGCATCATGTGCGTCAGGCGGTAGGGAAAAGAAGGATTGAAGATCACCGCGATCCAGCTGGTCGCGTGGTACGAGCCGGCGGCGTCGATCGTGTAGCCGGTAGGCGTCTGCATCCAGGAATCGAGCGCGAGGATCCAGAACGCGCTGATCGACGTGCCGGCCGCCACCAGCACCGTCGCCATCAGATGGACGCGCTCGCTCACCCGGCCGTGGCCGAACAGCATGATGCCGAGAAAGCCGGCCTCGAGAAAGAACGCCGTCAGCACTTCGTAGCCCAGCAACGGCCCGGCGATGTTGCCGACCTTTTCCATGAAGCCCGGCCAGTTGGTGCCGAACTGGAAGCTCATGGTGATGCCGCTGACGACGCCGAGCGCGAAGCTGAGCGCGAACACTTTTGTCCAGAAGCGGTAGGCGTCGAGCCAGCCCTGATCGTGGGTCAGCAGCCAGCGCACGCGGAAGAACAGCAGCACCCAGCTCATCCCGATCGTGATGGTCGGGAACAGGATGTGGAAAGTCATGTTGGCCGCGAACTGCATTCGCGCCAGAACAATTGCATCCATCGTTGCGGATTCGGGCCGGTCAAGTCGTCTGTGGGGACGCCATCTTGCACCGGTTCGTGACGGTGCGTCGGCAGTGACAATGGCGGCAGCATGATTCGCTACGCGATAGACGCTTCAAGCACCTCGAGCCATACGTTCGCGGTCGAGCTCACGATCCCTCGGCCAGTGGCCGAACAGCGCGTCAGCCTGCCGGTCTGGATTCCCGGCAGCTACCTCGTGCGCGAGTTCGCGCGGCATCTTTCGGGGCTGGTCGGCGAGCAGAGCGGCCGGGCTGTGTCCTTGCAGCAGATCGACAAGGCGAGTTGGGTCGCGCGTTGCGCGGGTGACGGCGATCTCGTGCTTCGCTATCGCGTCTACGCGTTCGACGTTTCAGTGCGCGCGGCCTTTCTCGACGCCGATCGCGGCTTCTTCAACGGCACCGGCGTGTGCCTGCGCGTCGAAGGCCGCGAAAGCGAAACGCAGGAGTTGGCTCTCGTCGGCCTGCCTTGCGGCTGGGACGTGGCGACGACACTGTCGGCACGACCCGGCGCCGCGACCCACGCGTTCGTCGCGCCAGACTACGACGAGCTGGTCGACCACCCGGTCGAGCTCGGCCGCTTCTGGCGTGGCCATTTCACTGCGGCCGGCGTGCCGCACGAGTTCGTCGTGGCCGGCGCCTTGCCCGACTTCGACGGCCAGGCCTTGCTCGCCGACACGAAGCGCATCTGCGAGACCGAGGTCGCGTTCTGGCACGGCGGCGAAGGCAAGGCACCGTTCGACCGCTATCTGTTCCTCCTCAACGCCGTTGACGAAGGACGCGGTGGCCTCGAGCATCGATCGAGCACCGCGCTCGTCGCGCCGCGCCGCGACCTGCCCCGGCGCGCGCCAGCGGCCACGGCCGTCGAGGGCGGGGCGGCCGCCGCGAAGGTCGAGCCGACCGACGGCTACATGGACGTGCTCGGCCTGATCGCTCACGAATACTTTCACGCCTGGAACGTCAAGCGCCTGAAGCCGCGCGACTTCGCGCCGCTCGACTACACGCGCGAGAACTACACCGAGCTGCTCTGGTTCTTCGAGGGCTTCACTTCGTACTACGACGACCTGCTCGTCTTGCGCAGCGGCCTCGTCGACGCGGCTCGCTACCTGAAGCTGCTTGCCAAGACCATGAGCGCGGTCGTCGCCATGCCGGGCCGCGGCGTGCAAAGCGTCGCCGCCGCGAGCTTCGACGCATGGGTCAAGTACTACCGTGCCGACGAAAACACGCCGAACGCGACCGTGAGCTACTACGCCAAGGGCTCGCTGGTCGCGCTGGCCTTCGACCTGACGCTGCGGAGCGAAGGCCGCGGCTCGCTCGACGCCGTGATGCGGCGCTTGTGGATGCGAAGCGGCGGCGGGCCGATCGTCGAAGCCGACATCGCGGCCGCGCTCGAGTCGGTGGGCGGCCGCTCTTACGCGCCCGAACTGGCAGCCTGGGCGCACGGCACGGACGAGCTGCCACTCGACGCCTTGCTGCGGCGCTTCGGCGTCGTCCTCGAGCGCCAACCGGCGACGCTTGCGCAGCGTCTTGGCGTTCGCGTCAGCGAAAGCGCGCTGACCGGCGTGAAGGTCACGCACGTGCTGCGCGGTGGCGCCGGCGAAGGCGCGGGCCTCAGCGCTGGCGACGAGCTGATCGGCGTCGGTGGCTGGCGTTTGCGCCGGCTCGACGACGCGCTGCGCAATCTGTCGGGCGCCGGCGCGGTACCGCTTCTTGTCGCGCGCGATCAGCGCATCCTCACGTTGACTCTCGACGCTTCTTTGCTTGCCGGCACCGAAGCCGGTGCCGTGCAATTGCGCCGTGCCGAGGCCGCGAGCGGCGAGGCGCGGGCGCTCGGCGAGGCATGGTTCGCCGGCTGAGCCGCGGCTTGTCGACTGGCCCGGTGCGATGGCGGACCGTGGCCTTCGTGGCCCTGGTCGCGATCGTCGTGTTGTGCCATGCCTGGCTGACCAGCGAACTCGCCGATCGAATGGTCGAGATCGATGCCGCCGCGGCGATGCCGGCGCGCATCGAGGTCGCGTACGTGCGCACGTTCGAGCCCGAAGCACCACAGGCGGTGGCGCCCGTCGCCGCGACCGGCAAGCGCGCCGAGTCCCGGGCCGCCAGGGCGCCGCGGAGCGCCGCGCGGCCGGCATCGGCGGCGGAGCCGTCGGTAGTAGAGGAGCCCGTGCCCGAGCGTCTTGCCGACGCCGCGTCCGAACCTGCGTCCGTGGCGGCGGCCGCGTCGGCTCCCGCCGCCGAGGCGACGACTGTCGCCGCCACCGATCCAGCCGCCTCGACCCCTGCGGCTTCGGCCGCGACCAACGCCTTCGCCTGGCCGACCGCGACCCGCGTCAGCTACTTTCTCAACGGCTACTGGCGCGGCGATCTGAACGGCCGCGCCGAGGTGGAATGGATCCGCGTCGACGAGCGCTATCAGGTCAACGTCGTCCTGAGCGCCGGCCCCGAATTCGCACCGCTCTTTTCGCGAACGATGACGAGCGAAGGCCGCATCGACCAGAGCGGTCTGGTGCCCGATCGCTACGACGAGGACACCAAGGTGATGTTTCGTGATCGACGCCGCGTCAGCGTCGTGTTCACGCCGGAGTCGGTCACGCTCGCCAACGGCCAGCAGCGCGAGCGCTTGCCCGGCGTGCAGGACACGGCGAGTCAGTTCATCCAGTTCACCTGGATGTTCGGCTCGCAACCCGAGCGGCTGCGCGTCGGCAACAGCTTCGAATTTCCGCTCGCCCTGCCGCGCAGCATGAATCGCTGGACCTACGACGTGGCCGAAGAAGAGACGCTCTACACCTCGTTCGGCAACCTGGCCACGTTTCATTTGAAGCCGCGCCGCGGCGTGCGCAAGCCCGGCGAATGGCTGGTCGAGATGTGGTTCGCGCCCGAATTGCGCTTTCTGCCGGTGCGCATCCACATCGAGCAGGACGCGGGAACCTTCGTCGATCTGATGATCGCGAAGAAGCCCGAAATCGCCGGACCGTGAACGGCGGCATCATTGCCGTCTTAAGCAGGAAATCGCACCATGACCTACGAATGCATCCTGACCGAAACGCGTGGCGAAGGCGAGCGCCGCATCGGCCTTATCACGCTCAACCGCCCGAAGCAGCTCAACGCCTTGAACGACACGCTGATGGACGAGCTGGGCGCCGCGCTGCTCGCCTTCGACGCCGATGAGGCGATTGGTTGCATCGTCCTCACCGGCGGCGAAAAGGCCTTCGCCGCCGGCGCCGACATCGCGATGATGCAGCCCTACGGCTTCGTCGACGCCTACACCAAGGGTCTCATCAGCCGCAACTGGGAGACGATCCGCCAGGTGAGGAAGCCCGTGATCGCGGCGGTGGCCGGATTCGCGCTCGGTGGCGGCTGTGAGCTGGTGATGATGTGCGACTTCGTGATCGCCGCCGACACCGCGAAGTTCGGCCAGCCCGAGATCAAGCTCGGCATCATTCCCGGCGCCGGCGGCACGCAGCGCCTGCCGCGCGCGGTCTCCAAGGCCAAGGCCATGGACATGATCCTGACGGCGCGGATGATGGACGCGGCCGAGGCCGAGCGCGCCGGCCTGGTCTCGCGCGTCGTGCCGCTCGCCGACTTGCTCGACACCGCGCTCGCCGCCGCGACGACGATCTGCGGCTTCAGCGGGCCGAGCGTGATGATGGCCAAGGAAGCGGTCAACCGCGCCTGGGAAACGCCACTCTCGGACGGCATCGCCTACGAGCGGCGCTTGTTCCACTCGTTGTTCGGAACCGAGGACAAGAACGAAGGCATGGCGGCGTTTCTGGCAAAGCGAAAGCCGGCTTTTCGCCATCGTTGACGTGATATTTGTCACGCTTGCCCTTCGGTCCTCCGCGGCGCATGGCGATCACGCCATGTCCTTGCCGCATCGA
>JAYSMB010000420.1:0-2315 GCA_043725065.1 Burkholderiales bacterium | reverse complement strand
CACGCATCGCGCGGTGACGGGCGTGCGCTACCCGGGCCTGAAGTCCGATCCCTCGTATGGGATCGCGCGGCGGCAGATGCGCTACTTCGGCGCCGTCGTCAGTTTCGAGCTGACGAGCGCCGAGGTCGCGCAACGCTTCCTGGGTTCGTGCGACATGCTGTTCGAAGCGACCAGCTTCGGCGGCATGCACAGCTCGGCCGAACGGCGCGCCCGCTGGGGCACGGACAAGGTCAGCGAAGGCTTCATCCGCCTGAGCGCGGGCTGCGAAGCGACCGACGATCTCGTCGCTGCCATCGGCAAGGCGCTCGATGCGCTCTAGCGTCGGGCCGTGGCCAGCAGCGCCAGCAACCGACGCATCATGAAGCTGCCACCCTGGGCAGGCCGCGTCGCGACCCGGCGCAACGCGATCCGCTTCGGCCTGGTGGCGCTCGCCTTCGCCATTCTCTGGAGCACGGCGTGGTTCATCGTCCCGCCGATTGTCAAGAGCCAGGCGGAGAAAGCGGCGAGCGACAAGCTCGGCAGACGCCTCACGCTCGGCAGCGTCGCCTTCAATCCGTGGACCCTGGAGCTGACGATCGCCAACCTCGCGCTCGCCGGCGCCAGCGAGGGCGCGCCGGCGCAGCTCGAGGTCAAACGCATCTACGCCAATGCGGCCGTGACCTCGCTGTTCCGCCTGGCACCCGTGATCGACAGCCTCGAGATCGACGCGCCGCTGCTGCGTCTCGCGCGACTCGGCGACGGCCGCTACGACCTCGACGACGTGCTCGAGCGAATTGCCGCCTTGCCACCGCGCGACGAGCCGGCGCGCTTTGCCGTGCACAACATCGTCGTGCGTGGCGGCGGCGCCGATTTCGTCGATGCACCGGTGAACGCGACGCACAAGGTGCGCGATCTCGAACTCGGCGTGCCGTTCGTGAGCTCCTTGCCTTCGCAGCGCGAGATCAAGGTCGAGCCGCGTCTGGCGTTCACGCTCGACGGCAGCCGCTTCGATTCCAACGCCGCGGCCACGCCGTTCAGCGAACGCGGGGCCGGCGAAGCAAAGATCAAGCTCGATCGCTTCGACGTCGCGCCCTGGCTGCCCTATCTGCCGCAGAGCTTGCCGGTGCGACTGCGGGCGGCGCTGCTGAGCGCGGATCTGTCGCTCGCGTTCGAGCAGCGGCCCAAGCTGACGCTTCGCGTCATCGGAAGCGTGGCGGTGAGCGGCCTGAAGGTCGCGGACGCCGCGTCGCACGATCTGCTTGAAGTGGGCGACATCAAGGTGCGAATCGCGGATCTGAGGCCGCTCGAAAGCATCGTCAAGCTGACCCGCATCGACGTCGACGCGCCGCACGTGCTCGCGCTGCGCAACGCCGCCGGCCGCGTCAACCTGCTGCTGGTCGCCGAGGCGCCAACGGGTGCGACCGTTGCCGTCGTGCGCGTTCCCTTGCCGACGACGGCGGCAAGTGCGGCGAGCCTGTCGGCGAGCTCCGCAAAGCTCGCAGCGAGCGGCGTGGCCGCGTCGACGCCTCCGGCCTCGCACTGGAAAGCGTCGCTCGCGGCGCTGTCGATCCGCGCCGGCCAGCTCGACTGGCGCGACGCGACGACGTCGCCCGAAGCCGCGCTCGCAGTGACCGATTTCAGCTTCGACGCGCAAGCCATGGGCTGGCCGCTCGAAGCGCCCGTGGTTTTCAAGGGCCAGGGCATGCTCGGCGCCGCGAAGGAGCAAGGCAAGCTCGCCTTTTCGGGGCAAGGCGACGCGGCCGGCGCCAGCGTCAAACTCGATCTCGAGGCTTTGCCCCTGATCGTCGTCCGCCCCTATCTTCGTGGCGTGCTCGCGCCGCCCTTGGCGGGCGCGCTGAGCGCCGATGCGTCGATCGAGTGGCGGCCAGGCCAGGGCGGAGCGCAGCTTCGCGTCGATGCGAACCGGGTCGCGCTCGCCGGGCTCGTGCTCGGTGACGCGAAGGCGCCCGAGCTGGCGGCCGAGCAGATCGAATTGCTCGATGCGCGCGTCGATACCGTCGCACGGACCGCCGCGATCGGCAGTCTCGCGTTGCACGCGCCGCGCGTACGCGTCGAGCGCGGCAGCGACGGACGCTGGAACTTCGATGCATGGTCGCGCGGCGGCGCGGCATCGAGCCCCGCGGCAGCCATGCCGGTCGCCGGCGCATCGGATCCGGCGGTCGGGGGCGCTGGCGCGGCCGCGGCCGCGCCCTGGCGGATCATCCTCGGCGACCTCTCGGTCGACAAAGGCCGAGCCAACTTCGCCGATCGCAGCCTCGCCGTGCCGGCCGCGCTCGATGTGATCGATCTCGGACTGCGGGCGCACGGCTGGGCGC
>JAYSMB010000419.1:0-3768 GCA_043725065.1 Burkholderiales bacterium | reverse complement strand
CGGCTTGCGCGTCGCCAGCGCTTCGACCACGTCACCGCCCGCGAACGCCATGCTCGCGACCTGCCCGCCGCGCCACACCGTCACCTCGAGGCGCTTCGCGAGCGCATTGGTGACGCTAACGCCGACGCCGTGCAGACCGCCGGAAAAGCTGTAGGCGCCACCCGCGCCCTTGTCGAACTTGCCGCCGGCATGCAGGCGTGTGTAGACGATCTCGAGCACGCTCACGCCTTCTTCGGGATGCAGGCCGAAGGGAATGCCGCGACCGTCGTCGTCGACCCTGATCGAGCCGTCGCCATGCAACGTGACGTCGATCGCCGACGCATGGCCGGCGAGCGCTTCGTCAGCGGCGTTGTCGATCACTTCCTGGACGACGTGGAGCGGACTCTCGGTGCGCGTGTACATGCCCGGCCGCTGCTTGACGGGCTCGAGGCCCTTCAACACCCGGATCGACGCTTCGCCGTAACTGCCCGCCTTGCTTGCCATGGCGGGGCATTCTAGGCAGCGCCGCCTCAGCCCCCGCAGGCGAGCGGCTGCCCTGCAACAATCCACCGATGGACACATCGTCATACCGCTCGCTCGGCCGCTCGAGCCTTCGCGTCTCGCCTCTTTGCCTGGGCGGCAATGTGTTCGGCTGGACCATCGACGAGGCGATGTCGTTTCGTCTGCTCGACGCCTGGGTCGACGCCGGCATGAACTTCGTCGACACCGCCGACGTGTACTCGCGCTGGGTGCCCGGGCACGTGGGCGGCGAGTCGGAAGCTATCCTCGGCAAGTGGTTTCGGCAAAGCGGCAAGCGCAACCGCGTCGTCCTCGCCACCAAGGTCGGCAAGCCGATGGACGATGCCGACAAGGGCTTGTCGAAGGCTTACCTACGGCGCGCCGTCGAAGCCTCGTTGCGGCGTCTGAAGACCGAGGTGATCGATCTCTACCAGTCGCACGACGACGATGCGGAGACACCGCTCGAGGAATCGATGAGTGCCTTCGCCGATCTCATCAAGGAAGGCAAGGTGCGTGCGGTCGGCGCCTCGAACTACAGCGCCGAACGATTGAGCGAAGCGCTGGCCGTGAGCAAGGCGAGCGGCCTGCCGCGCTACGAGTCGCTGCAGCCGCTCTACAACCTGGTCGAGCGCGCCGCCTACGAAGACGCGCTCGAGAAAGTGTGCGTCGATCACGGCCTGGGCGTGCTCAACTTCTACGCGCTGGCGAGCGGCTTTCTTACCGGCAAATATCGAAGCGAGGCCGATTTCGCCAAGAGCGTTCGCGGCGGAGGCGCGAAGAAATACCTGAACGAACACGGCCTGACCGTGCTCGGCGCGCTCGACGCCGTGGCCGACACGATCGGTGCGACACCGGGACAGGTCGCGCTCGCCTGGCAGATCGCGCGGCCCGGCATCACCTCGCCGATCGCGAGTGCGACCTCGCCGGCCCAACTCGACGAGCTGGTCGGTGCGGCGCGCATGGTGCTCGACAAGCCGTCTTACGACATGATCGATCGCGTGAGCCGAAAAGTGGTTGCATGAGCAACAGCATCGCCAAGCCCCTGTCGATGACCCAGGTCCTGCTCTGCGGTGCCGCGATCGTCACGGTCTCGATGGGCATCCGGCACGGCTTCGGCCTCTGGCTGCAGCCGGTCACGATCGCGCGCGGCTGGAGCCGTGAGACCTTTGCGCTCGCGATCGCGGTGCAGAACCTGGCCTGGGGTCTCGCCGGGCCATTCGCCGGCGCGCTCGCCGACCGCTGGGGCGCACTGCGCGTGCTGATCGTCGGCAGTGCGCTCTACGCGCTCGGCCTCGTTGCGATGGGCCTGGCGACGAGCGGGCTCGCCTTTCTGGGCGGCGCCGGCCTCATCCTCGGCATGGCGCAATCGGGGACGACGTATGCCATCGTCTTCGGCGTCATCGGCCGCAACGTCGCCGCGGCCAAGCGCAGCTGGGCGATGGGCGTGACGGCGGCGGCGGGATCGATCGGCCAGTTCCTGATGGTACCGATCGAAGGCGGCCTGATCGGCGGCGTCGGCTGGCAGGAGGCCTTGCTCATCCTCGCTCTTGCCTCGCTGGCGATCGTGCCGCTCGCCTTCGGCCTGCGCGAACCCGCGCATTCCTCGGCCTCCAGCGCGGGCACGCAGACCCTCGGCGCGGCCGCGCGCGAGGCGTTCGGCCAACGCAGCTTCCAGCTCCTCATGGCCGGCTATTTCGTGTGCGGCTTCCAGGTCGTCTTCATCGGCGTGCACATGCCGAGCTACCTGAAGGATCATGGACTCACGCCTGGCGTCGCCACGACGGCGCTGGCCCTGATCGGCCTCTTCAACGTCTTCGGCACCTACATCGCCGGCACGCTCGGCGCGCGCCTGCCCAAGAAATACCTGCTTTCGACGATCTACATCCTGCGCTCGGTGATGATCGTCGCGTTCCTCCTCGTGCCGCTCTCGCCGGCCAGCGTCTATGTGTTCGCTTCGACGATGGGGCTGCTCTGGCTTTCGACGGTTCCACTCACGACCGGCCTGGTCGCCGACATCTTCGGCGTGCGCTACCTGTCGATGCTCGGCGGCTTCGTCTTCCTCAGCCACCAGGTCGGCAGCTTCCTCGGCGCATGGCTCGGCGGCCGCCTCTACGACATGACCGGCAGCTACGACGTGGTCTGGTGGATCGCGGTCGTGCTCGGCGTGTTCGCGGCGCTGATCAACCTGCCGATTCAGGAGCGGGCGCTGCTTCGCCCGGCGTCGGCATGACGCGTCGACGCCACTGGATCGCCGTGGCGATCTGGACCGGGGCAGCGGTGGCGCTGGCGCTGGGCTTTGCCGCGTACCAGCGACCCGAGGTCGCGGTGGACCTGGCCAACCGCTTGTGGGCCTGCTTCTAGAAGCGCTTGCGCCATGAGCAGCGCCGCGGTGACGGTCTCGCCCTGGTTGCTGTGCTGGGCACACCTGATCGCACCGGGCGGCACTGTTCTCGACGTGGCCGCAGGCTCGGGGCGCCATGTGCGCTGGCTTGCCGGGCACGGCTTCGCGGTGACGGCGATCGACCGCGACGTGGCGGCGATGCAGGCCCTGGCCGACGTCGCCGAGGTCATCGTCGCCGACATCGAGCGCGACCCCTGGCCGCTCGACGGACGCAGCTTCGACGCGGTGCTGGTCACGAACTATCTGTGGCGTCCGCTGCTGCCGGCGATCGTCGACACGACAGGGGCCGGCGGCGTTCTCCTCTACGAAACCTTTGCTGCCGGCAACGAAAGCGTCGGTCGTCCAACCCGACCCGACTTTCTGCTCGTGCCCGGTGAACTTCTGGTCGCCGTGTCGGGTCTGCGCATCGTGGCTTACGAAGACGGCTTTCTCGACGATCCGGATCGCTTCGTGCAGCGGATCGTCGCCGTACGCGAGCGGAACACCGGATCCCCGGCGCGCCATCCGCTCGCCGGGGCGGGCCGGGCCGGTCCGGCACGGATGCCGGGTCGCTAGAATCGACCGGTTAAGCCACCCTCATCCCATGAAACCCATTACCGGCAGCATCGTCGCACTCGTCACGCCGATGCACGAAGACGGCAGCATCGACAGCGACGCGCTGCGCCGCCTCATCGACTGGCACATCGCCGAAGGCACGCAGTGCATCGGCGTCGTCGGCACGACCGGCGAATCGCCGACCGTGAGCGTCGAGGAGCACTGCGAAGTGATCCGCGTCGCCGTCGAGCATGCCAAAGGGCGCGTGCCGATCATGGCCGGCGCCGGCGGCAATTCGACGGCCGAGGCGATCGAGCTGTCGCGCTTTGCGCTCA
>JAYSMB010000418.1:0-6989 GCA_043725065.1 Burkholderiales bacterium | reverse complement strand
CCGTTCATCTGGACCAAGAGCGCTCGCGACATCCTGCAGAAGGTCATTCGCGCTAACAGCCGCTTAAGTTCTAAACAGAATGCAACACTACACTAGCGATGGGCCTGGTGATCGCCTTCCTCGTCGATGGCATCGGCCTGCCGTTTTCGACGCCGGCGCAACGCGCGATCAGCGGGCTCTGGTTCGCGGTCGTGCTGACGCGCCTGGCCTTTCTGGGCCAGCACGGCGCCCATCTGCGCGCCCTGCTCAACGAGCATCGCGCGCAAGTCACCGTCGCTCTCGCCGAGGTCGAGCGTCTGGTCGGGCGCGACGACCTGACGGGCGCGATGAACCGGCGCGCGATCATGTCGCTGATCGGCGAGGAGCGCGAGCGCATGCGCCGCACCGGCGCGCCGTTTGCGATCGCGCTGTTCGACGTCGATTTCTTCAAGCTCGTCAACGACGAGCACGGCCACCTGGTCGGTGACGAAGTGCTGCGCCGCTTCTGCGGCATCGCCTCGGAAGCGATCCGCACGACCGACCGGCTGGGCCGGATCGGCGGCGAGGAATTTCTCGTCCTGATGCCGGCCACCGACCGGCCCGAGGCCGCGCTCGCTGCGGCCGGGCGGGTCCGCGAAGCGGTGGCACGTGTCGACTGGGGCAGCGTCGACGCCGGTCTCGACGTGACCGTCTCCGCCGGCGTCGGCATCGCCGGACCCGAAGACACGCTCGAGAGCTTGCTCGGCCGGATCGACACCGCGCTCTACGCGGCCAAGCACGACGGACGCAACTGCGTCCGGTCCGCATAGCGCCTGCTCACGCTCAACGCAACGCGCGGATCCAGTCGCAGCGCAGCACTCCGCGCGAGTGCAGCGTGCGGCGCAAGGTGACGTAGACACTGGGCAGAAAGAGCAGGGCGGCGCAGAGCACGAGGGCCCAGCCGGCGTGGATCAGAAAAGCCGCTGGCGCGCCGACCCAGCCGACCAGCCAAAAGGTGAGGACGATGTCCCACACGTGCTTCTCGAAAGGCTGCTCGCGCAGGTGCCGCAGGTGCCACTGCTTCAGTTCGTGGAATTGATCGAGCTTCATGGCGCGCAACGCCTTCCTTGACCCGTCAATACGTCCCAGGCAAAAGAATCCGGTCATCGACATGGTGGATGTCGGTGTGGCCGCAGAACGCCATCGTCAGCGCCAGCTCGTTGGCGATCACCTCGAGCGCCCGCGTCACGCCGGCCTGGCCCATCGCGCCGAGCCCGTACACGAAGGACCGGCCGATCAGCGTGCCACGCGCGCCGAGCGCCCAGGCCTTGAGCACGTCCTGCCCCGAGCGGATGCCGCCGTCCATCCAGACCTCGATCTTCGAGCCGACCGCCTGGGCGATCGCCGGCAGGGCCGAGATGCCCGAAGGCGCGCCGTCGAGCTGCCGGCCGCCGTGGTTGGAGACGACGATCGCGTCGGCGCCGCTGTCGACCGCGAACTGCGCGTCTTCGACGTCGAGGATGCCTTTGAGGATCAGCTTGCCGCCCCAGCGCTTCTTGATCCATTCGATGTCGGCCCAGGTCAGCGTCGGGTCGAACTGCTGCGCCGTCCAGGCGCCGAGCGAGGCTATGTTCTCGACGCCCTTGACGTGGCCGACGATGTTGCCGAACGTACGCCGCCTGGTGCCGAGCATCGCCAGCCCCCAGCTCGGTTTGGTCATCAGGTTGATGATGTTGGCGAGCGTCGGCTTGGGTGGCGTCGACAGCCCGTTCTTGATGTCCTTGTGGCGCTGGCCGAGCACCTGAAGGTCGAGCGTCAGCACCAGCGCGCCGCACTTCGCCGCCTTGGCGCGATCGATCAGCCGGCCGATGAAATCGCGGTCGCGCATCACGTAGAGCTGGAACCAGAACGGCGTCTTGGTGCTGGCCGCCACGTCCTCGATCGAGCAGATGCTCATCGTCGACAAGGTGAAAGGGACACCGAAGGCCTCGGCGGCGCGTGCCGCCAGGATCTCGCCGTCGGCGTGCTGCATGCCGAGCATGCCGATCGGCGCCAGCGCCACCGGCATCGTCACGTCGATGCCGATCATCTTCGTGCGCAGCGATCGCTTCTCGATGTCGACCGCCACGCGCTGGCGCAGCTTGATCTTCTGGAAGTCGCTCTCATTCGCGCGGTAGGTGCTTTCGGTCCACGAGCCTGAATCGGCATAGTCGTAGAACATGCGCGGAACCTTGCGCCTGGCCTCCTCGCGCAGGTCTTCGATGTTGGTGATGACGGGGCCTTGTGGAGCGCTCATCCACCGATGCTACGACAGCGGCAACTCGGGCTGCGCCGGCACGGCGGCCCGTCGCTCGGGCACGGCCGGAGCGACGGTCAGGCCTGCGACGAGGTCGCTCAGTCTCTCCAGCGCCGAGGCGCGCACGCCGAGCAGGCGCAGGCGCCGCGTCAGGTCGACGCGCTTCAGGCACTGGCCTGCGGCGCGCCGGATCTCGCGGCCGTCGAGGGTATGCGCCGGCAAGGTGAGCGCACGGGTCGCGATCCTGAAATCGTCGAAGCGCAGCTTGATGCCGATCGTCTTCGCCGCGTAGCCCTTTCTCGACAGATCGCCGGCGAGCTTGGTGCAGAGGTCGGTGAAGATCGCGCCGAGCTCGGCGCGATCGCGCACGGCGTGCAGGTCGCGATCGAAAGTGGTCTCACGGCTGATCGATTCCGGCTCGCTGACGGTGACGACCGGTCGCTCGTCGCGGCCGTGCGAGGCGGCGTGCAGCCAGGCGCCGAAGCTCTTGCCGAATTGTTCGATGAGAAAAGTCGGCTCGGCCCGAGCTACGTCGCCGATCGTTTCGATGCCGAGCGCGGCGAGCTTGGCCGCCGCCTTCGGCCCGATCCCGTTGACCTTGCGCGCCGCCAGCGGCCAGACGCGCGCCGGGATGTCTTCCTCGGTGAGCAGGGTCAGTCCGTCGGGCTTGTCGAGCTCGGAAGCGATCTTCGACAAAAGCTTGTTGGGCGTGATGCCGATCGAGCAGCTGAGGCCGGTCGCGTCTCGCACCGCTGTCTTCAGTGCCGTGCCGATGGCGTGGCCGCCGTCTTCGTGTACGCCGGCAAGCTCGCTCAGGTCGACGTAAATCTCGTCGATGCCGCGGTCTTCGACGATGGGCGCGACGCTGCGCACCGCCGCCTTGAACTGCCTCGAGTACTTGCGGTACTCGTCGAAGTCGACCGGCAGCAGTACCGCATCGGGCGCGAGCACGGCCGACTTCATCATGCCCATCGCCGAGAAGACACCGAGCTTGCGCGCCTCGTAGGTGCTGGTCGTGACCACACCTCGGCCGACGTAGTGGCGCAGCGTCGAAAAGCTGCGCGTGCCGTCGGCCCGCGGGCGCGGCTGGGCATCGCGGCCGCCGCCGATCACGACCGGCCGGCCGCGCAGTTCCGGATAGCGCAGCAGTTCGACCGACGCGTAGAAGGCGTCCATGTCGAGGTGGGCGATGAGCCGTGGCATGACCGGGGATGGTAGGCTCCAAACTGGTTGCATCCACAGTCCTCCGGCCGCCATGACCCCCGACTCGACCACCACCTCGATCCGCTTCGCGACCCGTGCCGATGCCGCGGTGATCGCCGAGATGTCGCGCGACCTGATCGAGCGGGGACTCGGCTGGAGCTGGACCCGGGAGCGCGTGCTGCGCAGCCTGCACCACCCCGACACCAACGCCATCGTCGCCGTGCGCGAGTCGGAGCGGGCCGGCTTCGGCATCATGAAATACGGCGAGGACGAAGCGCATCTGCTGCTGCTCGCGGTGCGTCCTGTCCACGCGCGGCGCGGCGTCGGCAGCGCGCTGGTCGCCTGGCTCGAGCGCTCGGCGCGCGTCGCCGGCATCAACCGCGTCTCGCTCGAAGCGCGCTTCGGCAACGTCGCGGCGCGCAACTTCTACGCGCGGCTCGGATACGCCCAGGTGCAACTGCTTCCGGGCTACTACGGCGGCCGCGAAGCGAGCGTGCGCATGGCCAAGGAACTGGGCAGCGAGCGAAAGGGAACGGCATGACAGCGAGAGCCTTCGGCCTGGCCACGCTGGCGCTCGCCGCTGGCCTGGCGCAAGCGCAGACCGATCAGGCGCTTGTCGATGCGAGCGCACTTCCGCTCGGGGTCAAGCGGATCGCGGCCAGCGCCGACGAGTGCGCGGTGTGGCGGCGCGAGCGCAGCTTCGCGAAAAGCGTCGAGGCGCATGACCTGCCGGCCTTCGAATCGCACCTGCATCCCGGTACGGTCTTCAATGCCGGTGCGGCCGAAGCCGACCGCGGCCGAGTTGCGGTGGTGCAGGGCTGGGCCGGCATCGTCGAAGGCAAGGGAATCGTGCTGCGCTGGCGGCCGGGCATCGTCAACATCGGCGGCGATCCGGCGATCGCGATCTCGCGCGGGCCCTGGATCCTGCAGGCGATGGGCGATGGCGTGCCTTCGTTCAGCGTCGGGTTCTATCAGACGGTCTGGGTGCGCGATGCGAAGGACGCGACCTGGCGCGTTCTGTTCGATGCGGGCGCATCGACACCGCTGAAGGTCGCCGACCGTGCGGCGGCGGCGTCCTGGGTTGCCGAGCAGCCGATGTCCGACTGCGCAGCCGGCTGATTGGCCGGCCGCGTCAGGCTCGGAACACGCCGCTCTTGTACATGCCGCGATCGGCGGCGCCGTAGATCGAATAAAGCGCAGCGCCTTCGCGCGGCAGCAGCACGTCCATCGCGCGGTCGAGCGCGGCCGTGGCTCGGGCCAGCGACTCACGCTGCGCCGCCACCTGGCCGCCAGCTCGCACCAGGCGGTCGCGCAGGGCGGGCGAAATGGGGCCGTTCCTGGCCGCGTCGGAAAAGTGATTGACGGCGCTGGCCAAGGCCTTGTGCAACTCGCAAGCGTGCAGGTCGATGCCGGCGGCGTCGCGCGAGCGCAAGGCGTTGCCGAGCGCGGCGAGGCGCGATTCGACGGCGGAGAGACGGTCTTCGAGCCCGGCCGACAGCGGCACGGGGCCGGTGGCGTCGGCCATCAGCTCTTCACCTTGCCGAGCAACTCCTGCGCGTTGGCGATCAGCTTGTCGGCGATCGCTCCCGCGTTGACCTTGAACGTGCCGCCGGCGATCGCATCGCTCATGCGTGCCACCTTGCCGGCATCGAATTCGCTGGAGGTTCCACCCGACAGCAGGGTCGAGGCGGTGCTCGAAAGTGCGACGGTCGCGCTCGGATCGGTTGCGGCGGCGCCTGCCGAGGCGGCGTGGGGGGCAGGGTGTGCATGGCCGGTTTTGCCCGTCCCAGCAGCCGCGACTTGCGAGCCGGGCGCCTGGACGGCGACTGGCTTGTCCGCAGGATTACCGATCTTCATGATGCTCTCCATCGGCGCCGGCACGTGGCGCGCCCATCAACATGGACGGAGTATCGGCGTCGCATGGCGCGACTTTAGGGATTTCTGGCGCCGCCGGGCGAACGGCAAGGCGCGGCTTCACAACGAGACCTCGATCCGCCGCTCACCGGACGGGACACCCGTCAGAACGCGGCCACTCTCGGTACGCACGCGGGCGGGCTGGCCTTCGACGCCATTGCTCAGCGCCTGCGCTTCGCTTTCGAGCGAGAAGCCTTCGCCCAGGGCGACGACCTTGACGGTCTCGCCCGCGGCAAACCACTGGCGGATCTTGAGATGACCCTGGCGCAAGGTCTGGCCGGGCTTGAGGTTTTGCGCCAGCACCCGGCCGACCGCGAGCTTCGCATCGACCAGGGCGGGGGTGAATTCTTCGGCCAGGTCGACCTCGGCTTCGGCCAGGTCGGCGCTGGTCAAGGTGCTGCCGGCGACGGCGCCGACCGGCACGACCAGGGCCCGGCCCCAGACCTTGACCGTGATCGGCAGAAAGACGTTCCAGGGCGTCGGCCCGACCTTGCAGCGCAGGCCGATCCGGGCTTTGCCCCACAGCCGCACGCCGGACGGGATGTAGGGCTCGATGCTCTGGCAGGGCGCCAGGTGCAGGCGCGGGTCGAGCTGGCCGATCGTGACATCGACCCGTGTCGCGCCCGGCTCGCTGGCCTTGTTGCCGAGCGCCAGCGCACGCACGCTCTCGAGCAGTGCGGGATCCAGCGCGGGTGTCGCGTCCTGGGCGCCGGCGGGCGTGGCAACGCCGAGCAGCCCGAAGATCACGAGGATCGCCCAGGACAGCAGGCGAGCCAGCCACCACGCAAAAGCACGTGAGGCGGCGCGCGCGAAGGGAGAAAAGAGAACGATCGACAACATGGACATCACTCTAGGACGCTGCGCGTCGCGCTAGGCCCCGATATGGCCGCAAAAGCGGGGCCTGTTCGCGCTTATGTCGCAGCGGGCGCTCAAGACAATGGCCTCACGTCGTCGCAAATGCGGGCCCTTGCCCCATCCGCAGTGGCGACACCGAGGCCACCATGCTCAACCGAACCACAGACGCACTCGACTTCCAGGCCCAGGCACTGACCCTGCGCTCGGAGCGGCAGCGCCTGATCGCAAGCAACATCGCCAACGCCGACACGCCGGGCTATCAGGCCCGCGACATGGATTTTGCGAAGACGCTGCTCGCCGCAACGGCGGGGCTCTCGGGAGCGCGAAGCGTTTCGACCAGCCACTCCGGACATATCGGCGGCGGCAGCGTCGGCTTGAGCGGCGGCAGCGTCGGTGCCGACCTTCTCTACGCGACGCCGAGCCAGACCAACCTCGACCGCAACACCGTCGACATGGACCGCGAGCGCGCCAGCTTCGCCGATAACGCGATCAAGTACGAAGCCACGCTGCGCTTCATCAATGCGTCGGTGCGGACCCAGCTGTCCGCGATCACCGGCCAATAGGACTCACGATGAACCACCATAGGTCGTTGCCGTCGCGGGCCGAGCGCCGGGCCGCTCCCAAGCCGGCCCGCACCCCCTCGGGGGGTCGGCCGATGCACTCATCGGGCGGGGGCCGCAATTCATCAACGGGCCCCTTTGCGCGAGAGTTGGTCGGTGGTCACTGCCAGGATCACGAGCACGCCTGTGATCAGCACCTGGTA